>NZ_PIJF01000041.1:0-28406 GCF_002809985.1 Geobacillus sp. WSUCF-018B | reverse complement strand
GATGCAACCCCAAGTCAAGGAAGGAGGACGAAGTCCGCTCGCACTTCTGGGGAGTTGCAAGCCCCCACTTCAAGCGTTAGCGAAGTGGGGGTAGTTGACGTCTAACCTGTTTAGGTGAGAATGGGAATAACAACTTTCGGTGAAGGTGTATAAGAGAGAGTTCACAAGATGCAAAGTCAGCGAAACACGTAAAAAGCCGCCCCGTAAATGGGGCGGCTTTTCCTTTTGGACCGCGCATGCGGCGGTCAGTTGAAAAATATTTTTGGCCGCACTTGAGTTCAAGGAACTCAAAGGGCATTATTTATCGTATGCTTGTTTTCCGAATCTCATGCAAAGAAAATAATAAAGCATTTTGACAGAAGTGTCAAGAACGGTTTTCTGGATCTTTTCTAAGTTTAGTGTACATCCTACGGATTTTTTCGTCAATCAAGTCCATTTGTTCGCTTGTTAATTTGAAAACGCCGTCTTTTGCTTTTTTGGGTTTGAAAATGCGAATTACCAACAATTATAACACTAAAACATCGAATATTTTATAATATTCATCATTGAGCACCGTCTGATGTGAGATCGACACGCCGGCCGTGGATGTCCTTCATGGCTGCCTCCGTCATGCGGGAGAACATCACGAAGTTGACGTGGTACGTTAATACGAGCCCCCAGAATGTGCGGTGAAACGGCCATCCGGGACAAATCGACCTTCAGTTTGATGAGTGATGATGGAACCAAAGGGAGAAAGTCAAACAGGAACTCCCGGAATCGACACTGCAACTCGAAGGCTTGAGGATCTTGCTTGAAACGTCAGCGCTCCTTCTTGGTCATCCGGCGAAGATTGGCTTAGTAAAACGGGCAATCGTTGTTCTTGCACTTGTAGATGTGGTATTTTTTTGTGCTCTTTGATTTTCTCAAGCCGATTCTCGCCGACGAATATTTAGTGAACGAATACCGCCTCGGCGATGTCGTGATCGGCGATGAGGTGATGATCGGCGCGAACTCGACCATTTTGCCCGGCGTGGTGATCGGCGACCGCGCCGTCGTCGCCGCCGGCACCATCGTCCATCAAGACGTCCCGCCCGGGGCGATGGCCGCGGGTTGCCCGATGCGCATCGTCCGCACGAACGAACCGCCTTCCGAGTAACGGGGGCGGTTTTCCATGTTGGAATAGGAAAAAAGGAAAGAAACAAAAAAGGAGAATTACGGATTTTGATAAGATGGATCGCCGCTATTTTTATTAGAGAGCAGATCACCGCCTATGCTGTGTGGAACGAAACGGACAAGCGCTTCTAGTTTTTTGAAGCGATCTTGTCCGTTTTGTTATTGGCAAAGCGTTTTCCCCTTGACGCTGTGGCCGCAAAGGAGTAAACTACTAATAACTTCACTTCTCTACCATATTAGCAAACTAAAGTATTTCCTAAAGTATTTCGATAAAGGGCGTGGGGACATGGCAAAAAAGTTGTTCATGTTTGAAAAACCGTTGGGCATGCGCGATACGCTGCCGTTTTTATATGAGTTGAAAAAGCAAGTGCGCTCGGTGATGGCGGAGGAAATTGAGCGTTGGGGGTATGAGTTTATTGAAACGCCGACGCTTGAGTATTATGAAACGGTCGGGGCGGCGTCGGCGATTGCCGATCATCGGCTGTTTAAGCTTCTCGACCAGCAAGGGCATACGCTCGTGCTGCGGCCCGATATGACGGCGCCGATCGCCCGGGTGGCGGCGTCAAGGCTTTATGACGACGGCAATCCGCTCCGGTTGGCGTACAACGCCAATGTGTTCCGCGCCCAGCAGCGCGAGGGCGGCCGGCCGGCGGAGTTTGAGCAGATCGGCGTCGAGCTGATCGGCGACGGCACGGTGGCTGCCGACGCCGAAGTCATCAGCTTAATGGTCGCGTTGTTGAAGCGCGTGGGGTTGGGCCGCTTTTCGGTGGCCATCGGCCATATCGGGTATGTCAATGCGCTGTTTTTGGAGATTTTAGGGAATGAGGAGCGGGCGAGTGTATTGCGCCGTTTTTTATATGAGAAAAATTACGTCGGTTACCGCGAACATGTGAAGTCGTGGCCGCTTTCGTCGATCGATCAAAAGCGGCTGTTGGATCTTCTTTCCTTGCGCGGCGGAACGGACGTGATCGAACAGGCGAAAACGCTCGTCACAAGCGAGGAGGGGCGGCGGGCGTCCGACGAGCTGGCGGCGCTCATGGCAGCGCTTCGGACGTATGGGGTGACCGAGGCGGTGAAGCTCGATATGGCGCTTGTCAGCCATATGAGCTATTACACCGGCATTTTATTTGACGTGTACGCCGAGCAAGTCGGATTCCCGATCGGCAACGGCGGCCGGTATGATGATTTGCTGGCGAAGTTTTCCCGCCCGTCGCCGGCGACGGGGTTTGGCTTGCGCGTCGATCGGTTGATTGAGGCGATTGGGGAAACGGATGTGCGCGGCGACATCGAGTGCATCGTCTTTAGCCAAGAGCGGCTGGCGGAAGCGGTGGAGCTCGCCGAGGCGAAACGGGCGGAAGGCAAGCGCGTCGTCTTGCAGCACATTGCCGGCATTCGTGATATTGATGCCTACAGCCAGCGCTACCGGTCGATCGTCTATTTGCTTGGCCGCAGCGGGCAATGAATGCCGCAAAAAGAGGAGAACGTCTCGAACAGGAACGAATGGAACGGCTGTTGATGAGGCGGGAGATGGAACGGCTAAAGCCACGAGGGTGTCCGGCTGCGCTAGTTCGGCGAGAGGGAGAGTTTGGCGGAAAAGCGCCGCGTTTGCACATGACGACGAGCAGGGAGGAAGAGTGATGCTGACGATTGCGATGCCAAAAGGGCGCATTTTTGATGAGGCGGTCGAGCTGCTGCGGCGGGCGGATTATGTGCTGCCGCCGGAATTTGACGAGTCGCGCAAGCTCGTCATTGACGTGCCGGAGGAGCAGATGCGCTTTATTTTGGCGAAACCGATGGATGTCGTCACCTATGTCGAACATGGGGTGGCGGATTTGGGCATAGCGGGAAAAGATGTCTTAATGGAGGAAGAACGGAACGTCTATGAGCTGCTCGATTTGCACATCAGCCGCTGCCATTTGGCGGTCGCCGGGCTGCCCGGTGCCAAGATGAATGAAATCGCGCCAAGGGTGGCGACGAAATATCCAAACATCGCGTCGACGTATTTTCGCGAACAAGGTGAGCAAGTTGAGATCATCCGCCTAAACGGCTCGATCGAGCTCGCCCCGCTGATCGGCCTTGCCGACCGGATCGTCGATATCGTTTCGACCGGACGGACGTTGAAAGAAAACGGGCTTGTCGAGCTGGAACGAATCGCCGAGGTGACGTCGCGCCTGATTGTCAACCCGGCGAGCTACCGGCTAAACGGCGGGGACATTGAGCGGTTGGTCGACCGATTGGCGGCGGTGATTCCACAACCATAGAAAAAGATGGAAACGGGCGGTTGTCCGCAGAGAGCTTGATGGAGGCTCGGCGCGGCGTTGGCGGAACGGCGTCCGCGGCGCTGATGGGGGCTTGGTGGAGGAAAACGGATCGATGCCATAGAAAGGGGAGCGAACGATGAAAATCGAACGGATCCGAGGCGGCGTGTCGCTAAGGCGGACGATTGAAAGCGGAACGGAGGAGCAGCGGCGTGCGGTGCTCGATATCATCGCCGCTGTGCGCGCCCGCGGCGACGAAGCGCTGAAAGAATACACGGAACGGTTTGACGGCGTCCGCTTGGATTCGCTCAAGGTGACGGAAGCGGAACTGGAGCGGGCGCATGCGGCGATGGACGCGGAGATGCTTCAGATCATTCGCGAAGCGGCGGCCAACATTCGCGCCTATCATGAGCGGCAAAAGCGCTCATCATGGTGGATGACGAACGAAGACGGCACGATTCTCGGGCAGAAGGTAACGCCGCTTGATGCGGTCGGATTGTACGTGCCGGGCGGGACGGCCGCTTACCCGTCGTCTGTGCTCATGAACGTCATTCCCGCACAAGTGGCGGGAGTGAAGCGGATTGTCATCACCTCGCCGCCAAACCAAGACGGCGCGCTTCCGGCTGGCGTGCTGGCCGCCGCCTATGAACTTGGGGTGACGGAAATTTACAAAGTCGGCGGCGCGCAGGCGATCGCCGCGCTCGCGTACGGGACGGAAACGATCCGGCCGGTTGACAAAATTTTCGGGCCGGGCAATATTTATGTCGCATTGGCGAAGCGGGAAGTGTTTGGGCATGTGGCGATCGACATGATCGCCGGGCCGAGCGAAATTGTCGTGCTCGCCGATGAGACGGCGCATGCGGATGAGATTGCGGCCGATTTGTTGTCGCAAGCCGAGCATGACGTGCGGGCGTCAGCGATTTTGGTGACGCCGTCGATGAAATTGGCGCTGGCGGTGGCGAGTGAAGTCGAACGACAGCTTGAAACGCTGCCGCGCCGCGGCATCGCCCAAGCGGCGCTTGAGAACTATGGCGCCATTTACGTCACGGAGACGCTTGAGGAAGCGGTCGATGTCGTGAACGAACTGGCGCCGGAGCATTTGGAAGTGATGACGGCCGAACCACTCGCGCTATTAGGGAAGCTCCGCCATGCAGGGGCGATGTTTTTCGGCCGCTTCAGCTCCGAGCCGGTCGGCGACTATTTCGCCGGGCCGAACCACGTGCTGCCGACGAACGGGACGGCAAGGTTTTCAAGTGGTTTGGGTGTCGATGAGTTTGTGAAAAAATCAAGCGTGATCGTTTACAGCGATGCGGCATTGGCACAACACGGCGGCAAAATCGCCGCGTTTGCCCGCCTCGAGGGGCTCGAGGCGCACGCGCGCGCCGTTGAGATGCGGCTGAAGAAGGGGGAATGAACGATGGCAAGGGAAGCGACGGTCGCGAGAACGACGAACGAGACGAGCATTGAGCTGCGTTTGGCGATTGATGGCGAAGGAAAAGCCGAACTGGAAACGGGCGTGCCGTTTTTGACCCATATGCTCGATTTGTTTGCGAAACACGGCCAGTTCGATTTGCGCATTGACGCCAAAGGCGACACGCATATTGACGACCACCATACGACGGAAGACATCGGCATTTGCCTCGGGCAGGCGATCAAAGAAGCGCTTGGCGACAAAAAAGGAATCAAGCGGTACGGCAACGCGTTTGTGCCGATGGATGACGCCTTGGCCCAAGTGGTCATTGACTTGAGCAACCGCCCGCATTTCGAGTTTCGCGGCGAGTTTCCGGCAGCGAAAGTCGGCGCGTTCGATGTTGAGCTCGTCCATGAGTTTTTATGGAAGCTGGCGCTGGAGGCGCGCATGAACTTGCATGTCATCGTCCATTACGGGCGCAATACGCACCATATGATCGAAGCGGTGTTTAAGGCGCTCGGGCGGGCGCTCGATGAAGCAACGATGATCGACCCGCGCGTCAAAGGCGTCCCGTCGACGAAAGGGATGCTGTAGCCGATTGCATGCGGCGCTCCCTGTGGGAAAAGTTCCGCGGAGGAAGGCGGCCGGGCGCCAAGGAGAGGCGCCCGTGAAAGGAGCGCCGTGAGGAAAAGGGATGCCGTCATCAAGTGGTTCGGTGGATGAAGAAAAACGATCGATTGGCATGGATCAGCGAAGAAAGGAATGGGATGGCGATGATCGGGATCATCGACTATGGCATGGGCAACTTATACAGCGTCCGCAAAGCGCTCGAGCGGCTCGGCTGCCCGTATATCGTGAGCGGCGACAACAAGGAGTTGGCGCGGGCGCGCGGGCTCCTTTTGCCTGGGGTTGGCTCGTTTCGCGATGCGATGCACATTTTAAATGAGACAGGCCTAGCTGCTTTCATCCGTTCGGCGGTTGAAAACGGCACGCCGCTGCTCGGCATTTGTTTAGGGATGCAGCTGTTGTTTGACGAAAGCGAAGAAAACGGGCCGACAAAAGGGCTTGGCTTGCTTCGCGGCCGCGTCGTCCGCTTTCCGGGTGTGACGAAAACGGGTGAACGGTATAAAGTGCCGCATATGGGCTGGAACCGGCTCCGTTTCCATCGCCCGTCGCCGCTTCTTCATGGCGTCGAGGAAGGGCATGTGTATTTTGTCCATTCGTATTACGTCGTCCCGGGCGATGAGGACGTCGTGCTCGCGAGCAGCGAGTATGACGTGGACGTTCCGGCGGTTGTCGGGCGCGGCAACGTCTGGGGCACGCAGTTTCATCCCGAAAAAAGCGGGGCGGTCGGCATGCGCATCTTGAACAATTATGTCGGCATCGTCACGGGAAGGGGGAATCGCTGATGGCGGCGTTTACGGTGTATCCGGCGATCGATATGCGCGGCGGAAAATGCGTCCGCCTGCTGCAAGGCGATTACAGCAAAGAAACGGTGTACGGCGATTCGCCGGTCGCGATGGCCGAGCAATTCGCCGCTCAAGGGGCGGAGTGGATTCATATGGTCGATTTGGACGGAGCGAAAGAAGGGCGGCGCGTCAACGACCGGTTTGTCATTGAAGCGGCCCGCCTGGGCGTCAACGTGCAAGTCGGCGGCGGCATCCGGACGGAAGAGGATATCGTGCATTATTTAGAAAATGGGGTCGCCCGCGTCATTTTAGGAAGCGCGGCCATTGCCGATCCGCCGTTTGTGAAAAAGATGCTCCAAACATACGGCCGCCGCATCGTGATTGGCATTGACGCCCGCGACGGCTTCGTGGCGACGGAAGGATGGCTGGCGACGTCCAACATGAAAGCGGAAGAACTCGGGCGGATGCTCGCCGAGGCGGGGGCGGAGACGTTTATCTTTACGGACATTGCAACGGACGGCACGCTGTCGGGCCCGAACATCGCCGCCGCGGTCCGGTTGGCCGAGGCGACGGGAAAAGAAGTGATTGCTTCTGGCGGCGTCAGCTCGCTTGACGATTTGCGCGCGCTCTGCCAATATGCTGGACAAGGCATCGGCGGTGCGATCGTCGGCAAGGCGCTTTATACGAATCAGTTTACGCTTGCGGAAGCGTTAAAGGCGGTGAGCGAGCGATGATCACGAAACGCATCATCCCGTGCCTCGATGTGAAAGACGGCCGCGTCGTCAAAGGAGTGCAGTTTGTCCAGCTGCGCGATGCCGGCGACCCGGTGGAGCTGGCGAAGGCGTACGATGAGCAAGGGGCGGACGAGCTCGTCTTTTTGGACATCTCCGCTTCCCATGAAGGCCGGAAAACGATGGTCGATGTCGTCGAGCGCGTCGCTGCCGAGCTCGCCATTCCGTTTACGGTCGGCGGGGGGATTCATTCGCTTGACGATATGAAGCGGATGCTGCGCGCGGGCGCGGACAAAGTGTCGCTCAACACCGCCGCGGTGCTCCATCCGGCCTTGATCGCGGAAGGGGCGGACTTTTTCGGCTCGCAATGCATCGTCGTTGCGATTGATGCGAAATACGATGACGCCCTTGGTTCATGGCGCGTCTATACGCACGGCGGCCGCAACGCGACCGAATGGGAAGTGGTCGCGTGGGCGCAGGAAGCGGTCCGTCTTGGCGCCGGGGAGATTTTGCTGACGAGCATGGATGCCGATGGCGGCAAAAACGGTTTTGATATTGCCTTGACGCGGCGGGTGAGCGAAGCGGTCAGCGTTCCGGTCATTGCGTCCGGCGGCGCCGGCAAGGCCGAGCATTTCCTCGAAGCGTTCGAAAAAGGGAAAGCGGACGCAGCGCTCGCGGCCTCCATTTTCCATTACAAAGAAACGTCGGTTGGGCAAGTGAAAGCGTACTTGAAAGAAAGAGGGGTGAACGTGCGATGACGGCGGACATTCGCTTTGACGAAAAAGGGCTGGTGCCCGCGATCGTCCAAGATGCGCAAAGCAAGGAAGTGCTCACGCTCGCCTATATGAACAAAGAGTCGCTCGAAAAAACGATCGAGACCGGAGAAACGTGGTTTTACAGCCGTTCGCGCCAAGAGTTGTGGCATAAGGGGGCGACATCCGGGAACGTGCAGCGCGTTGTCGACATCCGCTACGACTGCGACGCCGATGCGCTGCTCGTGCTCGTCGAGCCGGCGGGTCCGGCGTGCCATACGGGCGCGTATTCGTGCTTTTCCCGCTCGCTGGACGGCGCGGCGCGCGCGCCGCAGGCCGACCGGTTCGCCATTTTGAACGAGCTCGAACAGATCATCGCCAAGCGCGACGCCGAACGGCCAGAAGGGTCGTACACGACGTATTTGTTTGAAAAAGGCGTCGATAAAATTTTGAAAAAAGTCGGCGAAGAAGCGGCCGAAGTGATTATTGCGGCGAAAAACCGGAGTCATGACGAGCTGAAATGGGAAGCGGCTGATTTGTTGTACCATTTGCTTGTGCTGTTGCGGGAACAAAATCTGCCGCTTGACGCCGTGCTGGCAACGCTTGCCGAGCGGCACGCACAAAAAACGGAATCAGCGGAACAAACCTAATCGTAAGCCGATGGTTGGCGAAGGCTTGTTCACGGGGACGATTGGAAACGGAGGAATGGGAAAACGGGATGCCCGCCACTCAGACTGCCGGGCTCATGGCTCGCGTGAGCGAACCGCGGAGGCAGCCGGAGGGCGGGGCATCCTTTTTTGACGTCTCCGCCGTTTGGCGGACGGCGATGGCGCGGCTGCCATGTTTTTGAGCTGAGTTTTGTTGTTTGTTTCAGCGGCCAATATGATATACTGTTGTTCGACGAATTTTACGGACAACGGAGGACAGAATGGGAAAACAACTGAAGCAGTCATCACGAAAAGCGACGATTGTGCCGTTTATCCAGAACGGAGAGTATTTTTTCAAAAAAGGAATGAAAGCATACGATCGGGGCGATTTGCATAAGGCGAGGAAGTATTTCGAGCGCGCCGTCCGTTTGGATGAGCGCGATGCGTCGTTTGCCCTGCAGCTGGCGCTAGTATTGTCCGAACTTGGTGAATACCAGTTTTCAAACCAATGGCTGTTCAAAATTATTCATGATCTCGATGAAACGATGGACGACTGTTTGTATTTTTTGGCGAACAATTTCGCCTGCCTCGGCTTGTTCCGCGAGGCTCGGCAATACGCTGAACAGTACTTGGCGAATGAGCCGGACGGGGAGTTTGCCGACGATGCCGCCGACTTGCTTGAGCTGCTTCGGCTCGATGGTCCGGAATGGACGGAGGAGCAGGAAGACCTTATGGCGCTCGAGGATCGCGCCCGCCGGTTGCTTGAGGAGGAGCGGTTTGCGGAAGCGATTGAGGCGCTCGAGGCGATTGTCGCCCGCTATCCGGACGTGTGGGCGGCGCACAACAACCTGGCGCTTGCGTATTTTTACAGCGGCCAGGTCGAGAAGGCAAAAGAGAAGCTGGAGAATGTGCTTGAGCGCGACCCCGGCAACTTGCATGCGCTTTGCAATGCGCTCGTTTTCGCGTATTACTTGCATGATCAGGAGCAAGTCTCTTCCCTTTGCCGGACGCTCGCCGGGCTTTATCCGTTTTTCCATGAGCATCAATACAAGCTCGGGGCGACGTTCGCGCTTGTCGGGCGGTTCGATTTGGCGTTCCGCTGGCTGCACCGCCTGTACAAAAGCGGCTTTCGCGGCGACGGGCCGTTTTACTACTGGCTCGCCTGCACCGCCTACCATACGGGGCATGAATCGCTCGCTCGGAACATGTGGGAAGAGTTTCTCGTGTTTCATCCGGAAAAGCGCGGCGAGGAGCCGTGGGCTGTTCCGTCGTTCGACGAAGCGTTTGCCCGCATCATCCGCTGGATTGAGCAGGAAGGATTGGCTGACCAGTTGTACGGCTTATATTTGTTCAGCCGCTCGAAGCAAGCGGAGGAAACGGCCATGTCGCTGGCGGTCTGCCGCTTGTTGCCGTCTGACCCGCGCTTGCGTCCATTCATCGACTCGTTTTTATTTGGCTTGACCGACGGCTCGTCCGCCCGGGCGGGGAACGTCGGCCGCATGGTCGATGCGCTTTCGGCAAATAATGAAGAAAAGGAAGCACTCTGCCGCTTTGCGTTTGCGATTGCCGTCCATCCGCTGGCCGATGGCGAACGGTTTGCGAACGGAGCGGCGTGGGCGGCGGCGATTGAATACATGTGGCGCCGTCAGCAAGGAGAGAAAGTGACGCAAAAAGAGATGGCGGCCAAATACGGCGTCTCGGCGGCAACGGTGGGAAAATATGTGCAAAAAGCGCGCCAACTATGGTCATGAGCAAATCAATAGACAGGGCGAACCGACTTCTATACGATGAAAATGGAATGATTCTCGAGCGAAGGAGTGGACGGTGTGGCAGAGGAAAAAATTTACGATGTCATTATTGCCGGAGCTGGCCCGGCTGGGCTGACGGCGGCTGTCTATACATCGCGCGCCAATTTGTCGACGCTGATGATCGAGCGCGGCGTCCCGGGCGGGCAGATGGTGAATACCGAAGAAGTGGAAAACTACCCGGGCTTTGAGACGATTTTAGGCCCGGAATTGGCGACGAAAATGTTTGAGCATGCGAAAAAATTCGGCGCGGAGTACGCATACGGCGATGTGAAAGAAATCATCGATGGCGAGGCGTACAAAACGGTCATCGTCGGCGACAAAGAGTACAAGGCGCGCGCCGTCATCATCGCCACCGGGGCGGAATACAAAAAGCTCGGCGTGCCAGGGGAAGCGGAGCTAGGCGGCCGCGGCGTGTCGTACTGTGCGGTGTGCGACGGGGCGTTTTTTAAAGGAAAAGAACTGGTGGTCGTCGGCGGCGGCGATTCAGCGGTCGAAGAAGGGGTGTATTTGACGCGCTTTGCCAGCAAAGTGACGATCGTCCATCGCCGCGACAAGCTGCGGGCGCAAAAAATTTTGCAAGACCGGGCGTTTGCCAATGAAAAAATTGATTTCATCTGGAACCATACGGTGAAACAAATCAACGAAAAAGACGGAAAAGTCGGCAGCGTGACGCTTGTGCATACGCAAACGGGCGAAGAACGTGAATTTCCGTGCGACGGCGTGTTCATTTACATCGGGATGGTGCCGCTCTCGAAGCCGTTTGCGAGCCTTGGCATCACGAATGAAAACGGCTATATTGTGACGAACGAGAAAATGGAAACGAAAGTGCCGGGCATTTTCGCCGCCGGTGATGTGCGGGAAAAAACGCTCCGGCAAATCGTGACGGCTACCGGCGACGGCAGCATCGCCGCGCAAAGCGCCCAGCATTACGTTGAGGAACTGAAAGAAAAGCTCCATAAGCAAGGAGTCAGCTGATCCGGTAACCAAATCGCAATCAAATCGTAATGGTTATTTAACCCAGCTGTAACACGGGCGCAACACATTTGTCGTATGCTATAAGTAAGTAATTGACCCCCTTTTATATAGATCCTTGATTCGGCGCGGGCATTTGTCCGCGTCTTTTTTTGTCTGGCGCTCGCTGGGCGCGAAAGGCGTTGGCCGGGCGGAGTGCGGGAAGGCCGCCGGCGTTTTGACAGACGGGCGTTTTCCAACGGTTTGAAGGTGGAGCGGCCTAGCCATTTATGGTAAAATAAAAATAATGAGATGCGCGCAACAGTTGGGGGGAACGACTTGCAACGGGTAACGAATTGCGTACTATATAAAGACGGCCGCGTGTTGCTTTTGCAAAAACCAAAGCGCGGGTGGTGGGTCGCCCCAGGCGGCAAAATGGAGCCCGGTGAAACGGTGCGTGAAGCTTGCATTCGTGAATACCGGGAAGAGACGGGCATTTATTTGAAAAATCCGAGGCTCAAGGGCGTTTTTACGATCGTGATGAAAAACGGGAATGAAACGGTGTCGGAGTGGATGATGTTTACGTTTTTCGCCGACGACTTCATCGGCGAAAACGTGCCGTCTTCCGAAGAAGGGACGCTCGCTTGGCATGAGGTTGAAGCGCTGTCCACGTTGCCGATGGCCCCAGGAGACTACCATATTTTAGAATACGCTGTCAAAGGCGAAGGGGTCATGTACGGAACGTTTGTATATACGGAGGAGTTTGAGCTGCTTTCATATCGTCTTGATCCAAGTTAGCGGAAGGGGAGCAGAAAAATGGGGAAACACGGGGCGCAGCAACCGATTCAACTCGTCATCATCACCGGCATGTCCGGGGCGGGCAAAACGGTGGCGATCCAAAGCTTTGAAGACCTCGGCTTTTTTTGCGTCGACAACTTGCCGCCGACGCTGTTGCCGAAGTTTTTGGAGCTTGTGAAAGAGTCCGGGAATAAAATGAATAAAGTCGCGCTCGTCATGGATTTGCGCAGCCGCGACTTTTTCGACCACTTGTTTGCCGCGCTCGATGAGTTGGCCGGGCAGGCGTGGATTATGCCGCAAATTTTGTTTTTGGATGCGCAAGACTCGACGCTTGTGGCCCGCTATAAAGAAACGCGGCGGACGCATCCGCTCGCGCCGAATGAGCCGCCGCTTGAAGGCATCCGCCTGGAGCGGAAACTGCTTGAGGAGCTCAAAGGGCGGGCGCAAATCGTTTATGACACGACTGGGCTCAAGCCGCGCGAACTGCGGGAGAAAATCGTCCGCCAGTTTTCATCGCACGCCCAGTCCGGCTTTACGGTCAACGTTATGTCGTTTGGATTTAAATACGGCATCCCGATTGACGCTGACTTGGTGTTTGATGTCCGCTTTTTGCCGAACCCGCACTACATTGAGCATATGCGGCCGAAAACCGGGCTCGATGAGGAAGTGGCGTCGTATGTGCTCAAATGGGGAGAAACGCAAAAGTTTTTGGAAAAGCTGATTGATTTGCTGGCGTTTATGCTGCCGTATTACCAGCGCGAAGGAAAAAGCCAGCTGGTGATCGCCATCGGCTGCACGGGCGGTCAGCATCGTTCCGTGGCGCTCGCTGAGCATATCGCCCGCCATTTTTCCGCCGATTATAAAACGGTTGTCTCGCACCGGGACATGGAGAGGAGAAAGGAAGCGCATCGATGAGAGACAAACGAGCAGTGAAGATCGTCGTCATCGGCGGCGGCACTGGGCTTCCCGTCCTGCTTCGGGGTCTGAAACAGCACGATCTTGACTTGACGGCTATCGTCACCGTCGCCGATGACGGGGGGAGTTCCGGGCGGCTCCGGGATGAACTGCACATCCCGCCGCCTGGGGATGTGCGCAACGTGCTCGCTGCGCTGTCTGATGTCGAACCGCTTATTGTTGAGCTGTTTCAACACCGTTTTCAAAACGGCAACGGCTTATCGGGACACTCGCTCGGCAATTTGATTTTGGCGGCGCTCACATCGATCACCGGAGATTTTGTGAAGGCGATCCGCGAAATGAGCAAAGTGTTGAACGTGCGCGGCCAAGTGTTGCCGGCGGCGAACAAAAGCGTCGTGTTGCACGCGGAAATGGAAGATGGTACCATTGTTTCGGGCGAGTCGAAAATTCCTAGCGCAGGGAAAAAAATTAAGAGGGTGTTTTTAACCCCGGAAGATATTGAACCGTTGCCGGAGACGACCGCCGCCATCCGCGGCGCCGACTTGATTGTCATCGGCCCGGGGAGTCTGTACACAAGCATTTTGCCGAACTTGCTCGTGCCGAAAATCGGGCAGGAAGTGTGCAAGGCGAAGGCGAAAAAAGTCTATATATGCAACATTATGACTCAGGCCGGCGAGACGCCGCACTATACGGTGAGCGACCATGTGAAGGCGCTTCATGACCATCTTGGCGTCCCGTTTTTGGATGCTGTCATCGTCAACAGCGGGGCGATTCCAGAATCCATCCGCCGCCGGTATGAAGAGGAGCGGGCCGAGCCGGTGCGTGACGACAGCAGCGGGCTTTCGTTGCAAGTCATCCGCGACGATATTGTCACGTACGAGGATGGGGTCATTCGCCATAATACAGGGAAAGTCGCCGCCCTCCTTCTCGGGCTGCTTCCCCGCTGCTAGACGGCGGGCGCTGTGTGCTTGGTCCGCATACGCATAGGCCAAGGAGACGGGGCGCGAGGGGCGGCGGCCGCATGGCCGCGCCGAGAGTTGGGCACCTCCAACCGGCCGGTACGGGAGCGAATGGAGGTGGAACGATCATGTCTTTTGCGTCCGAAACGAAGAAGGAGCTGACGAATTTAGAGGTCAAGCGCTGCTGCTTGCGGGCCGAGCTGTCGGCGCTGTTGCGCATGAACGGCTCACTGGCGTTTTCCGGCGGGCGGATGGCGGTCGATGTCCAAACGGAAAATGCGGCGATCGCCCGGCGCATTTATACGCTGTTGAAAAAAGGGTATGACGTCGCGGTTGAGCTGTTTGTCCGCAAAAAAATGCGTTTAAAGAAAAATAACGTGTATATCGTCCGCATTACCGACGGCGCCGCCCCGCTGCTCCGTGATCTTTGCATTTGGAACGGCGATTTTTCGTTCATTCATGACATCGATCCGGAACTTGTCAAGAAAAAGTGCTGCAAGCGCTCGTATTTGCGCGGTGCGTTTTTGGCCGGCGGCTCAGTCAACAATCCGGAGACGTCCTCGTATCACTTGGAGATTTTTTCTTTGTACGAGGATCATAACCGCTCTTTATGTGAACTGATGAACAGCCACTTTTTTTTAAATGCGAAAACGTTGGAACGGAAAAAGGGGTTTATTACGTATTTAAAAGAGGCGGAGAAAATTGCCGAGTTTTTGAACATCATCGGCGCTCACCAGGCGCTGCTCCGCTTTGAAGACATCCGCATCGTCCGCGATATGCGCAACTCGGTCAACCGGCTTGTCAACTGCGAGACGGCCAATTTGAACAAGACGATCGGCGCTGCACTCCGTCAAGTCGAAAACATCCGCTACATCGACGAGACGATCGGCCTCGACGCCTTGCCAGCGAAGCTGCGGGAAATCGCGAAGCTTCGCATCGAGCATCAAGACGTGACGCTGAAAGAGCTTGGCGAGATGGTCGCCGGCGGCAAAATCAGCAAATCCGGCATCAACCATCGACTGCGCAAAATCGATGAGATCGCGGAGCGGCTGCGGGCGGGAAAGCCGGTCGACTTCCATAAATCGCTGTAAAGGGGAGATGGAGAATGGTGGAAAGACAAGTCGAAGTGAAATTGAAAACCGGGCTGCAGGCGCGCCCGGCGGCGTTGTTTGTCCAAGAGGCAAACCGTTTTTCCGCTGATGTGTTTTTAGAAAAAGACGGGAAACGGGTGAACGCGAAAAGCATTATGGGCTTGATGAGCCTCGCCATCGGCCATGGAGCGGTGGTCACGCTCATTGCCGACGGTCCGGATGAGCAAGAAGCGATCGAAAAGCTCGCCGCCTATGTGCAAAAAGAAAAGTGAGTGGTGCGCCGGAACGACCGTCGGTGCGTTCGCGGGCAAATATGAGACAAGGCTGCTCCGTTTCCGAAGCAGCCTTTATTGTTTCGGCTTATTTTTCGTCCGAACGCGTCAGCACCCGGTCGATAATGCCATATTCCATCGCTTTTTGCGCTGTCATGAAGTTGTCGCGGTCCGTATCGCGTTCGATCACTTCGATCGGCTGGCCGGTGTTTTCCGCCAAAATGCGGTTCAGTTTGTCGCGCAAGAACAAAATGCGCTTCGCGGCGATTTCGATTTCCGTCGCTTGCCCTTGGGCGCCGCCGAGCGGTTGGTGGATCATTACCTCGCTGTTCGGAAGGGCAAACCGTTTTCCTTTGGCGCCAGCCGCCAGCAGAAACGCCCCCATCGATGCCGCCATGCCGATGCAAATCGTCGATACGTCCGGCTTAATGAACTGCATCGTGTCGTAAATCGCCAAGCCGGCCGTGATCGAACCGCCCGGGCTGTTGATGTACAAGGAAATGTCTTTGTCCGGGTCTTCCGCCGCCAAAAACAGCAGCTGCGACACGATCGAGTTGGCCACTTGGTCGTCGATCGGGCTGCCGAGGAAAATGATCCGGTCTTTCAACAACCGCGAATAAATGTCATACGCCCGTTCCCCGCGGTTCGTCTGTTCAATGACCGTCGGAATCAAATACATCCAAAACGCCTCCTTTTCCCTTTCATAAAGTATGTACGCCTTCATCATACACGAATGGTCAATGAAGGTCAAACAAAATGCCCTCTTCCCGCCAGTTATATATATTCGCGAACGACGGCGAACATCCCTCTTTTCATCATAACCGCTTTTTCATTTTTTAAACCACTGTTTTCCGCCGCCTCTGCAACCGGGGCGAAGAACCGCGGCCGTCGGTGCAGGCGATAAGGTGTGGAATGGGCGCCCAATTTTTCCTCTTTTTTTATTGCATTTTCCCCTTGCATTTTTTTTCGATCCTGCTATAATAGAACATGCAACAGAACGGAACAGCAAAACAATCAATCGATATGCCCTCGTAGTGTAGTGGATAGCACGAGAGATTCCGGTTCTCTTAGCGTGGGTTCGAATCCTGCCGAGGGCGCTACTTGTATCCGACCCGTTCGGATCAGAATTCCTAAACTCCTTGATACGACCGCGTTTGCGGTCGTTTTTCATTTTTGGGGAATCCCGAAAAAAACGATAGAATCCGAAAAAATTTTGCACGAATTTTGCACGGCTATTTGGTACGATCCAGTTCCGCCATCGCGAGACGACCTGCCGGGATTCTTTTTGTTCCATCTCATCTAAAATATGCGAGTACGTTTGCAGAGTAGTGACAATATGGCGGAACGGGAAACGAGTTTGGAGCAGCTGGCTTCGATTCGGTTTCGCCAACCGTCGATCACGATTCGGACCTTGTCCGCAGACAAAGCGTATGGCGCCACGGAGTATCTGGAAGCGCTCTTTCTTCATCCAGACTACAGTTGCAAATGATTTGTGTACCTCTTCAAGTGGTGTTCAGACAATGATTGAACGGTCGGAGAAAAAATAAAAAAAACGTATAAACGAAAGCCTCTTCTGCTGCCTTTGCGAGTGAAGAGGCTTTTTATAATGTATTTATCGGTCGGTAGCGCCAAGATGCTTCTTTAATGCTTCTTGAAGAATTTGGGAGTAGTTCACGTTATGTTCTTTCGCTAGATCATCAAGCCATTTCGGGATAGTCAACGTCTTTTTAACGGCTCTGTTTTCCATTTCATGTCTAAAAGGTGGCATCCATACCTCGATGAACACGATTACTTGATTGTTTTCTGTTTGAATTTCCGATACTTTTGAAGGCTCAGGAATCTCTTCATTTTCCTGTTCCAAGCCGTATAAGTGTAATGCCATCGCCTCTTTAGCCATTTTAAAAGCGTCTTCTTCTGTATCTCCGCAAGTAAAGCAGCCAGGAAGATCAGGAAACTCAACAGATATTCCATCGCTGCTGTAATCGAAAATAGCTGGATAAATATAGCGGTCTTTTTTGTGCATATATGTTAACCTCCTTTAGGGGGCTTATAATAGTCCCGCCTGTTTGAGTATGCTTTTTACTGTTTTGATCGGTAAGTTTTTCTTTGGATGGGGGATGGTTACTAGTCCAGGTTTACTGGGATGTTTAAACTGATGATGACTGCCACTTGTTCTTACTATGTACCACCCATCTTGTTGTATGATTTTTATTAATTCCTTTGAAGAGTAACTCTTCATTTCCCTCCCTCCTTAATTACATTATAACACGTATTTTAACACGTATAAACAGTTTTTAATCAATTTTTTGTTTTTTGTCGTGTAAATGCCACTAATAAGTGAAAGGTGCAAACCGAATCCTCCTTCCGTTGCGTCACCCGATTGGGCGGCGTTTTTTATTTAGGTGAGGTGATACACGTGTAGAAGTTGCACGAGGTATTGAACGATAACAAAAGCTAAACCACATGAAGAAAAAGGACAGAATGACCTGGGGCGACTGGATGGAGATCATGGGGTCCGGCGCGATACGTATAAACGAGTGCGCGGGGCGGTGAGGAGGAAATGGGAAGGAATAAAGACCCTTAGGTTAAAAAACATATACTTGGTATATGGTTATAATCCTGCCGAGGCAAAACAGCCGCCTAGGAGGCTGTTTTTCTTTTAGATCAGCAGCGGACGCGCCGCTTTCCTCGAGAGGGTTCCCAAATCAAGGGCTCGGGCGGGGCATTGGGTTTTTTCGTCTGAACAGGCGCCGGTTCGGGCGGTCGACAAGGCCGCTTTCCGCCGTCAAAAATTTCTCCTACCCCCTCCTGCTCCCGTCGTGTACAATAAAAGAAAGGGAGGCGTGACGATGAGGGCGGAGTTATGGCAAGAGCAGCGGCTGCAGCTGTCGCTGACAAAGGAACTGGTGCAGGCGATTGAACTGTTGCAATATTCCGCAGTGGATTTGGAAGCGTTTTTATATGAACAGTCGCTGGAAAACCCGTTTTTGGAAATTCGCCGCACTCGGGTGCGGCAACGGCCAAGCCGGACCGAAAGAGACCAAAAGCAATGGCTCGAGAACATCGGCGCCCGCGCAGAGACGCTTGGCGGTTATTTGCTTTCGCAGCTGCCTGCATGCAAGCTCGATGATCAAGAAGAGCGCATCGTCCGTTATCTCATTGCCTCGCTCGATGAGGACGGCTATTTGCGCGTGCCGCTTGCCGAGCTGGCGGAGCGGTTTTCCACATCGGAACAAGAGATGGAACGGGGGCTGCGCCTTGTGCAGTCGCTTGACCCGCCGGGAGTCGGCGCCCGCGATTTGGCGGAATGCCTTCTTTTGCAGCTGGAACGTCTTCCGGAGCGCGACGAGCTGGCGGAAACGATCGTTCGTGATCATTTTATTCCTTTTGCGGAAAAGTCGTGGAAAACGCTGGCCAAGCAGCTTGGCGTCAGCCTTGGCGAACTGCAGCGCGTCTTCGAGCTCATTCGCACACTCGAGCCGCGGCCGGGCATTCACTATTCGAGCGAAACACCGCCTTTGGTGGTGCCGGATGTCATCGTCGTCCGCGGGGCGGAAGGGGACTGGATGGCCGCCTATAATGATGACATCCATCCGGAGCTCGGATGGAATCGGGAGTACGAGCGGCGCATCGCCGCATCGAGCGATCGGCATGCCGAACAGTTTATCAAAGAAAAATATCGGCAATTTACATGGCTTGCAAAAAGCCTAGAGCAGCGAAAACAGACGCTTCTTCGGCTCATGGCGGTCATTGTCGACCGCCAGCGCCCGTGTTTGGAGTTTGGGCTTTCGGCGCTCAAGCCGATGACGATGCGCGAGGTGGCCGAGGAGCTCGGCGTCCATGAATCGACGGTAAGCCGTGCGGCGCGTCATAAATATGTGCAAACGCCGTTTGGCACGATCGAGCTGCGCCGCTTCTTTTCGAACGCCGCGACGGTCAAGGAAACGATCGAGGTGGCTTCCTCCGCTCAAGTGAAATCGATCATCCAAGAGCTGATCGCGGCGGAAGACCGACAGGCGCCGCTTTCTGACCAACAGCTGGCCGATTTGCTTCATGGCCGATACGGCATCGCCATTTCGCGCCGCACGGTCGCCAAATACCGCGAGCAGCTGCGCATTCCTTCTTCGGCGAAACGAAAGCAATACACCGGAGCTTGATGCGACCGGTGAAAGAAAGGAAGAACGCGATGCACATCCGGTTGTACACGAAGACGAACTGTCCGCTTTGCGACAAAGCGAAAGCGGTTTTGACGGAGCTGCAGGCAGACTATCGGTTTACGATGGAAGAGATCGATATTTATGAAGACGACGCGCTTCTCGAGAAATATCAGTTGATGATTCCGGTCGTCGAGCTTGACGGGGAAGAAATCGGGTATGGGATGATTGAAAAAGAAATGGTGAGAAAGCGGTTGCGGCAAGTGCGAAACAGTTGAACGGCTATCGTCCTCCTGCTATAATGAAAATGGCGCGGGAGGAATTTTTTATCGATTGGTGGGACATAATATGTCATACCGGGACAAAAAACGTCCCTACGTTCTGCTAAGGGGAAGGATCGATGCAACCGTTAGTAGAGGCATTAAAAAAATTATCGCCCGACTTGCTTGACGTTATGCAAAAACGGTACGAGATTTTGCACTCCATTTCGCTTATGGCGCCGATCGGGCGGCGGGCGCTGGCGGCGAGCCTCGGCATGAGTGAGCGGGTGCTCCGGTCGGAAACAGAATTTTTGAAAGGACAAAACTTGCTTTCCGCCGATGTGTCGGGCATGCGGTTGACGGAGGAAGGCCAGGCGCTCCTTCATACGCTCAATGATTTGATGCGGGAAGCGCTCGGACTCAAAGAGCTGGAAGCCGCGCTGCAGGAACAGCTCGGCATTCCGCGGGTGATTGTCGTTGCCGGGGATAGCGACCGTTCCCCTTGGGTAAAAAAAGAAATGGGTAGAGCGTGTGTCGCCTGCATGAAGGAGCTGCTTGAGCCCGGGGACATCGTCGCCGTGGCCGGCGGAACGACGATGGCGGCGGTCGCGGAGATGATGACGCCGGATTCGAAGCTTCGCGATGTGTTGTTCGTGCCGGCGCGTGGCGGCCTTGGCGAAGATGTCGAGAATCAGGCGAACACGATTTGTGCGAAAATGGCGGAAAAAGCGATGGGCCGCTATCGGTTGCTGCACGTGCCTGACCAGCTGAGCGATGAAGCGTACGCGTCGCTTGTCGAAGAGCCGGCGGTAAAAGAAGTGCTTGAGCTCATCCAATCATGCCGCATGGTCGTCCATGGCATCGGTGAAGCGGTGACGATGGCCAAGCGGCGGAAGACGCCGCCTGTAGAGATGGAGAACATCATCGCCCGCCATGCGGTCGCCGAGGCGTTCGGCTACTATTTCAACGAGTACGGCGACGTCGTCCATAAAGTGAAAACGGTCGGCATTCAACTTGAGCATCTCCCGCATGTCGAACACGTCATCGCCGTCGCCGGAGGGGCATCGAAGGCGAAAGCCATTCGCGCGTACATGAAACGGGCGCCGCACTCGCTATTGGTGACGGACGAAGGAGCCGCAAAAGCGTTCGTAGGGGAGTAATCTCCCTTGCTGATACAATCCAATCGCAAGGAGGAAAATAAGATGGCAGTCAAAGTGGGAATCAACGGATTTGGCCGCATCGGACGCAACGTCTTCCGCGCGGCATTGAAAAACCCGGACATTGAAGTGGTGGCGGTGAACGATTTAACCGATGCGAATACGCTTGCTCATTTGTTGAAGTACGACTCTGTCCATGGCCGTCTGGATGCCGAAGTGTCCGTCAACGGTAACAACTTGGTCGTCAACGGCAAAGAAATCATCGTCAAGGCGGAACGCGATCCGGCGAACTTGGCGTGGGGCGAGATCGGCGTTGACATCGTCGTTGAGTCGACCGGCCGCTTCACGAAACGCGAAGACGCCGCCAAACATTTGGAAGCGGGTGCGAAAAAAGTGATCATTTCCGCCCCGGCGAAAAACGAAGACATTACGATCGTCATGGGCGTCAACCAAGACAAATACGACCCGAAAAGCCACCATGTTATCTCGAACGCGTCGTGCACGACGAACTGCTTGGCGCCGTTTGCCAAAGTGCTGCATGAACAATTCGGCATCGTCCGCGGCATGATGACGACCGTTCACTCGTACACAAACGACCAACAAATTTTGGACTTGCCGCATAAAGATTTGCGCCGGGCTCGCGCCGCGGCCGAATCGATCATTCCGACGACGACCGGGGCGGCGAAAGCGGTCGCGCTCGTTTTGCCGGAATTGAAAGGAAAGTTGAACGGCATGGCGATGCGCGTGCCGACGCCGAACGTATCCGTTGTCGACTTGGTGGCGGAATTGGAAAAAGAAGTGACGGTCGAAGAAGTGAATGCCGCGTTGAAAGCAGCAGCGGAAGGCGAGCTGAAAGGCATTTTGGCCTACAGCGAAGAACCGCTCGTGTCGCGCGACTACAACGGCAGCACCGCTTCGTCGACGATCGACGCGTTGTCGACAATGGTCATTGAAGGCAAAATGGTGAAAGTCGTTTCGTGGTATGACAACGAAACGGGCTATTCGCACCGCGTCGTCGACTTGGCCGCCTACATCGCCTTGAAAGGGCTGTAAAACCAGCTTGGCGTTGAGTTTTCCATCCGTTCAAGTCTATAATAGGGAAATGGAGGGGAGCGGGGAAATGATCCCCACTCCTTTTCCTTTGTCCAAACTGTAGCCAAAAGGGGGCACGAACGATGAACAAGAAGACGATCCGCGACGTTGAGGTGAGGGGAAAGCGCGTCTTCTGCCGCGTTGATTTCAACGTGCCGATGGAAGAAGGCGCGATCACTGATGACACACGCATTCGCGCCGCACTCCCGACGATCCGCTATTTGATCGAGCACGGGGCGAAAGTCATTTTGGCGAGCCACCTCGGCCGCCCGAAAGGAAAAGTGGTCGAAGAATTGCGTTTGGATGCCGTTGCCAAGCGGCTCGGCGAGCTGCTTGAACGGCCGGTCGTGAAAACGAATGAAGCGATCGGCGATGAGGTGAAAGCGGCGGTCGACCGTTTGAACGAAGGCGACGTGCTCTTGCTTGAGAACGTCCGTTTTTACCCTGGCGAAGAGAAAAACGATCCAGAGCTGGCCAAAGCGTTTGCGGAGCTCGCGGATCTATATGTCAACGATGCGTTCGGCGCCGCCCACCGCGCTCATGCGTCGACGGAAGGCATCGCCCATTACTTGCCGGCGGTGGCCGGATTTTTGATGGAAAAAGAACTCGAAGTGCTTGGCAAGGCGCTTTCGAATCCGGACCGCCCGTTTACAGCGATCATCGGCGGCGCGAAAGTGAAAGACAAAATCGGCGTCATCGACAATTTGCTTGAAAAAGTCGACAACTTGATCATCGGCGGCGGACTGGCGTACACGTTCGTCAAAGCGCTTGGGCATGATGTCGGCAAGTCGCTGCTTGAAGAAGATAAAATCGAACTGGCGAAATCGTTTATGGAAAAAGCAAAAGAAAAAGGCGTCCGTTTTTATATGCCGGTGGACGTGGTCGTCGCCGACCGGTTTGCGAACGACGCCAACACGAAAGTCGTGCCGATTGACGCGATTCCAGCCGATTGGGAGGCGCTTGACATCGGTCCGAAAACGCGCGAATTGTACCGCGATGTCATTCGCGAGTCGAATCTCGTTGTCTGGAACGGCCCGATGGGCGTCTTTGAAATGGAGGCGTTCGCGCACGGGACGAGAGCGGTCGCTGAAGCATTGGCGGAAGCTGCCGATACATACTCGGTCATTGGCGGCGGGGATTCGGCGGCGGCGGTTGAGAAATTCGGCTTAGCCGACAAAATGGATCATATTTCCACCGGCGGCGGCGCGTCGCTTGAGTTTATGGAAGGAAAACAGCTCCCAGGGGTCGTGGCGTTAAACGACAAATGACGATGCAGCGGCAGCTTGGGGGCGCGTTGGCGCCGCCCGGCAAGCGATAATGGCCGCTGACGACAACCCGGCGGCGATGGGCGGCGGCCTTTTCGCCAACGGAGGGGCGCCAGCCAACACCAAGCTTCATTCCCCGAGGGGAGCGGGGCGGTCCGCGCCGCCCAGCGAAAGGAAGGGTGAACGATGAGAAAACCGATCATTGCAGGCAACTGGAAAATGCATAAAACATTAGCGGAAGCGGTTCAATTTGTCGAGAACGTAAAAGGGCTCGTGCCGCCGGCCGATGAAGTCGATTCCGTCGTTTGCGCGCCGTTTCTCTTTTTGGATCGGCTGGTGCAAGCGGCAGACGGCACGAATTTAAAAATCGGGGCGCAAAACATGCATTTTGCCGACCAAGGGGCGTACACCGGCGAAGTGAGCCCGGTCATGCTGAAAGACCTCGGCGTCACGTACGTCATCCTCGGCCATTCGGAGCGCCGGCAAATGTTCGCCGAAACAGATGAGACCGTGAACAAAAAAGTGTTGGCCGCCTTCACCCGCGGGCTTATACCGATTATTTGCTGCGGCGAATCGCTTGAGGAGCGGGAAGCGGGGCAGACGAACGCCGTTGTCGCCTCGCAAGTGGAAAAAGCGCTCGCCGGCTTGACGCCGGAACAAGTGAAGCAAGCGGTCATCGCTTACGAGCCGATTTGGGCGATCGGGACGGGCAAATCATCAACACCGGAAGACGCCAACAGCGTCTGCGGCCATATCCGTTCGGTTGTTTCGCGCCTGTTTGGCCCGGAGGCGGCGGAAGCGATCCGCATCCAATACGGCGGCAGCGTCAAACCGGACAACATCCGCGACTTTTTGGCGCAAGAACAGATCGACGGCGCCTTAGTCGGCGGGGCGAGCCTCGAGCCGGCTTCATTCTTGCAATTGGTGGAGGCGGGGCGCCATGAGTAAAAAACCGGTTGCGCTCATCATTTTAGACGGATTTGCGCTGCGCGACGAAACGTACGGCAATGCGGTCGCTCAGGCGAACAAACCGAACTTTGACCGCTATTGGAACGAATACCCGCACACAACGCTCAAGGCGTGCGGCGAGGCGGTCGGGCTTCCGGAAGGGCAGATGGGCAACTCGGAAGTCGGACACTTGAACATCGGCGCCGGGCGCATTGTGTACCAAAGCTTAACGCGGGTCAACATTGCCATTCGCGAAGGCGAGTTTGACCGAAATGAAACGTTTTTGGCGGCGATGAACCATGTGAAACAACATGGGACAAGCTTGCATTTGTTCGGCTTGCTTTCCGACGGCGGGGTGCACAGCCATATTCACCATTTGTACGCCCTCTTGCGCTTGGCGGCGAAAGAAGGCGTAAAACGCGTGTACATCCACGGCTTTTTGGACGGCCGCGACGTCGGCCCGCAAACAGCGCCGCAATACATCAAAGAACTGCAGGAAAAAATCAAGGAATATGGCGTCGGCGAAATCGCGACGTTATCGGGCCGCTACTACTCGATGGACCGCGACAAGCGGTGGGACCGCGTCGAAAAGGCGTATCGGGCGATGGTGTACGGGGAAGGGCCGACGTACCGCGATCCGCTCGAATGCATCGAGGACTCGTACAAACACGGCATTTACGACGAATTCGTCCTGCCGTCGGTCATCGTCCGCGAAGACGGCCGGCCGGTGGCGACGATTCAAGACAATGACGCGATTATCTTCTATAATTTCCGCCCTGACCGGGCGATCCAAATTTCAAACACGTTTACGAACGAAGATTTCCGCGAGTTTGACCGCGGCCCGAAACATCCGAAGCATTTGTTCTTTGTCTGCTTGACCCATTTCAGCGAAACGGTGAAAGGGTACGTGGCGTTCAAGCCGACGAACCTTGACAACACGCTTGGGGAAGTGCTGTCGCAGCACGGACTGCGCCAACTGCGCATCGCCGAGACCGAAAAATATCCGCACGTGACGTTTTTTATGAGCGGCGGCCGCGAAGAGAAATTTCCAGGCGAAGACCGGATTTTGATCAACTCGCCGAAAGTGCCGACGTATGACTTGAAGCCGGAAATGAGCGCCTATGAAGTGACCGATGCGCTGCTCAAGGAAATTGAAGCCGATAAGTACGATGCGATCATTTTGAACTACGCCAACCCGGATATGGTCGGCCATTCGGGCAAGCTCGAACCGACGATCAAGGCGGTGGAGGCAGTGGACGAATGCCTCGGCAAAGTCGTCGATGCCATTTTGGCCAAAGGCGGCATCGCCATCATCACCGCCGACCACGGCAACGCCGATGAAGTATTGACGCCGGACGGCAAGCCGCAAACGGCTCATACGACGAATCCGGTGCCGGTCATCGTGACGAAAAAAGGCATCAAGCTTAGAGACGGCGGCATCTTAGGCGATTTGGCGCCGACGATGCTTGATTTGCTCGGCTTGCCGCAGCCGAAAGAAATGACGGGGAAATCGTTGATTGTCAAATAACGATGATCTTGAGAAAACGATACGAAAAGGAGTGTGTTCCCATGTCTGCCATTATCGATGTCTACGCTCGCGAAGTGCTCGATTCGCGCGGCAACCCGACGGTGGAAGTGGAAGTGTACACAGAAGACGGCGGCTTCGGCCGCGCCTTGGTGCCGAGCGGCGCCTCGACCGGGGAATATGAAGCGGTCGAACTGCGCGACGGCGATAAAAACCGCTACCTCGGCAAAGGGGTGTTAAAAGCGGTCGAAAACGTCAACGAAATCATCGCGCCGGAAATCATCGGCCTGGAGGTCGCCGACCAAGTGGCGATCGACCGGAAGCTGATTGAATTAGACGGCACGGAAAACAAAAGCAAGCTTGGCGCCAACGCCATTTTGGGCGTCTCGCTCGCCGTGGCCCGCGCGGCAGCGGACGAGCTTGGCCTGCCGCTGTACCAATACTTAGGCGGCTTTAACGCCAAAACGCTGCCGGTGCCGATGATGAACATTTTAAACGGCGGCGCGCATGCGGACAACAACGTCGACATTCAAGAATTTATGATCATGCCGGTCGGCGCGGAAAGCTTCCGCGAAGCGCTGCGCATGGGGGCGGAAATTTTCCACAGCTTAAAAGCGGTGCTGAAAGCGAAAGGCTACAACACCGCCGTCGGCGATGAAGGCGGCTTCGCCCCGAACTTGAAATCGAACGAAGAAGCGCTGCAAACGATCATCGAAGCGATCGAAAAAGCCGGCTACAAACCGGGCGAACAAGTGATGCTCGCCATGGACGTTGCCTCGTCCGAGCTGTACAACAAAGAAGACGGCAAATATCATCTTGAAGGCGAAGGCGTTGTGAAAACGTCGGAAGAAATGGTCGCTTGGTATGAAGAGCTTGTATCGAAATATCCGATCATCTCGATCGAAGACGGGCTCGATGAAAACGACTGGGAAGGCCATAAACTGCTGACCGAGCGGCTCGGCAAAAAAGTCCAGCTTGTCGGCGACGACTTGTTTGTCACAAACACGAAAAAACTGGCCGAAGGCATTGAAAAAGGCGTCGGCAACTCGATTTTGATCAAAGTGAACCAAATCGGCACGCTCACCGAAACGTTTGACGCCATCGAAATGGCGAAACGCGCCGGCTACACCGCCGTCGTCTCGCACCGTTCCGGCGAAACGGAAGACAGCACGATCGCGGACATCGCCGTCGCCACCAACGCCGGCCAAATCAAAACGGGCGCGCCGTCGCGCACCGACCGCGTCGCGAAATACAACCAGCTGCTCCGCATTGAAGATGAACTCGGCCACACGGCCATTTACCAAGGCATCCGTTCGTTTTACAATTTGAAAAAATAACCGATAACAGAATCATTACAGGCACCTTTCGGCTGTTTGCCAAGAAAGGTGCCTTTTTTTGCGGCGGGCGAGGATAGCAAAGGGTCGCGTCAAAAGCGCGTTATGAAGACTCCACATAGACCATCCCCTTGAGTATCGGAGGGATGTTCAAGGATGGAGTCGCCCTTGACCAACACCCGACAAAGGTGGGAAAGAATCGTCAAGGGCGGTGGAGACAAAAAGAAGGCAATCGTTTTCCCATATTACACCCATTACATACACAGTGATTGAATATTGGGTCTTAGGGATTTCAAACAAATCGGCGAATCATTTGGGCAACAAGCTTGTCACTTCTTTGTTCTGGTAAAGTTCTTTTTCATCTTCCGTACAACAATCAATACACTTAACTATTTTGAGAAGATCAATTTTGATTTGATTATATTTTTTAATTTTCTTGCAAATATTTCCCATGATTTCACTCTCATACTTAAACAATCACATCTTTGTCTCTAGAAGGCCGGTGAAAAACGAGGATACTTGAGAAATCGACGAAGCTGAATGAGAAACAAAAGCACGTTTTATCAAGGTTTCTGAATTTGAGAAAATATAGGTTTTACCTCGTTGCTAAGTAAATCACCGGGCTCCTAGAGATAAGTTGAAATTCCTTTTGAAGCTTCTTACTTCTTGTTTGTAGAAGAGCTTAAAAAACCAATGGGGACTGATAAAATAATGGAAGGTGAAATCGCACCCGAAGCCTGGTATGAGGGATGCTTAGTTTCCTATGGTTCTGGTAATGAAAAATATTGTTACCAAAATTACTTTGGAGCCAAGTGTAGAAGTGGAACACCAATTAACGCATTAGACCGATGCTGCCAAGCTCACGATCGTTGTTGGGCTAATTTTGGGAAAGGAGACGATGGTTGCGATTACGAATGATATCTCTGTGCATACGCTACTTATGATCCGGGCTGGTGGATGGTTGCCGAGTTTGGATTATTGTGCTCGCAAGGAAAATTAGGTAGCATTTTCTAAATGTTTTTATGAAAAGAGAAGGTCTATTCCAACCTTCTCTTTTCGTGCTCTTATCCTCCCATAACACGGGCTAAATAATAATAAAAACTCCAAAGACCTAAAGAACTAAGGCTACTTAACAAGACAGCAAGCGATAAAAATAGGTTGGCATTGGATTCCTTTCTATAACGAACTAGAAACATAATGGACAGGATGATACCAGCAACGAAAAAGGGTAGCCATACCAGCCATAAAGAACCGAAGGGGAACCCGGTATCTATGAGGTAACCCACTATAAAAACAAGATTGATAAATAAAATTACAGGAAGAATTATTTTCTTCATTTACACTTTCACCTTTTACTGGAAAATGGATTGAACAAAATCTTTTATATAATTTTAACAAAATATAGAAAGGTTTTAAATACCTGAATCCGTGACAAAACATCTTTACAATGGTCGCAAACCGTTGATACGATAAGGGAAAACGACGTTGACGATTCTTCATCAAGTAGGTGATATGAT
>NZ_PIJF01000005.1:0-86014 GCF_002809985.1 Geobacillus sp. WSUCF-018B | reverse complement strand
TGGTATGCCCAATAATGGATGTGATCCCCATCATTCACTGCGGGGATGAACACGAGTATCGTCTTAAAAATTTTATACCGCTAAACTTGACGGGTATGGTTCACATCCCCCTTTGCTAAACTTTCAGTGAAACATTTCCCGAAAATTTTGGATCTTTTATAGTATAATACAGATGACAATGATTTGATGAGTGGGGGGATGGGCATTGAAAAAACGGAAGAAATACGCGGCGGCGAGCGTGTTGTTGGCGTTGGGGCTGCTGGCTCCTTCGTTTGGGCCGACAGCGGTAGGCGCGGAGGATCGGGATGTCGTCAAGCTGCGCATTTTGGAGACCACCGACGTACATATGAATCTCGTCAACTATGATTATTTCAAAGATAGTCCGACGAATGAGTTCGGGCTGTCAAAAACGGCGCGATTGATCGAGCAGGCGCGCGCTGAGCAGCCGAATACGCTTCTGTTTGACAACGGAGATTTGATTCAAGGAACGCCGCTTGGCGACTATGTGGCGAAAGTGAAGCCGCTGCAAGATGGCGAAGTGCATCCAGCGGTGAAACTGTTGCATTTGTTGAAGTACGATGCGGCGACGGTGGGAAACCATGAGTTCAACTATGGCTTGGATTTCCTCAATGAAGTGTATGACGATGCCAAGCTGCCGATCGTGAATGCGAACGTGTACCGTGACGATCATGACCAAAATCCGGATAACGATGTCAACTATTTCACGCCGTATCAAATTTTAGAGAAAGAAGTCGTTGATGAAGACGGGGAGAAGCATACGCTGAAGATCGGCGTCATCGGCTTTGTGCCGCCGCAAATTATGGATTGGGACAAAGCGAATTTGCAAGGGAAAGTGATTGCGAAAGACATTGTGCAGTCGGCGCAAAAGTATATTCCAAAAATGAAAGCGGAAGGGGCCGATTTGATCGTCGTGCTGTCGCACTCGGGCATTGAAACCGGCGGAAACAGCCCGAATATGGAAAATGCCTCCTATTATTTGACGCAAATTCCGGGGGTCGACGCCGTGCTGACCGGCCACCAGCATAAAAAATTTCCGGCGCTTCCGGGAACGACGCCTGATTTTCTGGATGGGAACGGTATCAACAATGAAAACGGGACGATCAATGGCGTTCCGGTGACGATGCCAGGTTCGTGGGGCGATACGCTCGGCGTGATCGACTTGACGGTCGAGCAAGTCGACGGAAAATGGAAAGTGACGCAAGCGAAAGCCCAACTCCGTCCAGTGTATGACAAGGCGACGAAAACGCCGTTGGTTGACAGCGATTCGGCCGTCGAGCAGGCCATTCAGGCGGAGCACGAAGCGACGATCCAGTACGTCCGCAGCCCAGTGGGAAAAACTACGAGCCCGATCAACAGCTATTTTGCACTTGTTCAAGATGATCCGTCCGTGCAAATCGTCACGAACGCCCAAAAGTGGTATGTGGAAAAAATGTTAAAAGGGACGCAGTATGAAGGCCTTCCGGTGCTGTCAGCCGGCGCTCCGTTCAAGGCCGGCGGGCGCGGTGGACCGAGCTATTACACGGATATTCCGGCAGGGGAAATCGCCATTAAAAACGTCGCCGATTTGTACTTGTATCCAAACACGGTGTATGCGCTGAAAATTACGGGAGCCGAGTTGAAAGAATGGCTTGAGTGGTCGGCGGGGCAATTCAACCAAATCGACCCGAACAAGATAGGCATTCAGCCGCTTATCAACAACGACTTTCCGACGTACAACTTCGACATTATTGATGGCGTGACGTACGAGATCGATGTGACCGAGCCGGCGAAATACGACAAAAATCAAAATGTGATCAACCCGAAAGCAAACCGCATTAAAAACTTGCGATTCCAAGGCAAACCGGTGACGGCGAAGATGGAATTTATCGTTGCGACGAACAACTATCGGGCGACGACGAACCGGATCATCAATCCGGGCGGGAAAAACACGATTTTGGCCGCGCCGGATGAAAACCGGCAAGTGATCATCGATTATATTCGCGAAAGCGGAACGATCAACCCGTCCGTGGACGGCAACTGGACCTTTGCGCCAGTGAAAGGGAAAGCATCGGTGACCGTTTCCTTTGAATCGTCACCGGAAGCACAAAAATATTTGCCGCCAGACAGCCGCATCCGCTATGTGGCGACATTGTCCAACGGGTTTGCCCAATACGAACTTGCGCTGTTGTCTTGGAAAGAAACGAAAACAAACCATTCGAAAGAGCTAGAAAAATCTGGACGTTAAGAAGAGGTTGGAAAAATAGCAGGTGATTTAGGAGGCAGGTGATTTCGTATAAAATACTGCTAGTTCCAGCTGTTTCTTAATTAGAACAACCTTGCGGAATCAATCTTCTTTTTCGGCGAAATGCCGCTGATTTGCTCGTGACAGCCGTTTTTTACCGGCCTTTTAGGTGACACGAAAATGTGACTAAAAGTATTTCTGGCGCTACTGCCATTTTTTCCATTTCGAAAATATCGCCTTTTTGACTGACGATGAGAAGAAGATCTTTTACGTTAACGTCATTTCCGAAAGAAGTCTCCCACCTCAAGGAATGTGAAGAGCGATCGATCAATGAGTAGGTGGGAGATGAATTTCGGTTGGCCATCGCCGATGAATATGATCGTCTATGGTTCAAACCGACACCTTTGGAACGAAGGGAAGCGTAAAGGGTTCTTGTTTGTGGCTTACCGTTCAGCGAACACGCACAAGTCGCTTGAAGCCCCTGCCTCTAAGCGAAGCGTAGGTGGTGGGCAGTTCACTTCTAACAAGGACAGTGAAAAACAGCCGCTTTCGTTGAGCGGGCGGTCATGGAAGGAAAAAAGATGTTCGATTGGGGAAGCGCTGCTTGTCCGACCGGGCGCTACCCATCATCTGCTTTTTCGAAGGCCGGTGGACATCGAGGTTCTTGGGATCATTCGTTTTGGAAAACGGAACGTTTTTGTCACTGTATCGGTGGTGAAGCCACCCACCTTTTGTAACATTGCCCGAAAGCAGTGCCACTGTCCATGGATGATTGTTTGCTAGCTTGGTCAGGAGGGAGACATGTGTTAGGCATTACAAGTTACGGAATGTATTTGCTGGCGTCGATTTTGATGCATGCCACTCCGGGAGTGGATACGATGTATATTATGGGGCGCAGTGTGGCGCAAGGGAGAAAAGCGGGCGTGTATTCGGTGTTGGGCATTTCGACGGGGGTGTTCATTCATACGTTGCTCGCTGCGTTTGGCTTGGCGGTGATTTTGCAGCAGTCGGTTGTCTTATTTACGGCTGTGAAAATCGCTGGCGCAGCGTATTTGGTGTATCTTGGCATCAAAATGATGCGGCAGTCGACGCCGCCAGCGTTGGAGTCCGAGGAACTGGCGCCGATGAAGCTGAAAAAGATTTATTGGCAAGGCGTGACGACGAATGTGATGAATCCGAAAGTGGCGTTGTTTTTCCTTTCCTTTTTGCCGCAATTCATTCAAACGGATCAGCCATACGGCCCGCTCCCGTTTCTGCTGCTCGGCGTTTCGTTCGTGGTGACGAGCACGCTGTGGGGGCTTGGCGTCGTCTATGTGGCTGCGCTGGCGACGAAACGGGTGCGCCAAAACGCGAAAATGGCGCTTCTTGTCAATCGGTTGACGGGGATCGTGTTCATTGGGCTTGGCGTGAAGCTGCTGCAAACGAAAGCGTCGTGAGCGAGGGCGGGCGGCGTCGGAACGCATGATTCTCAGCCGAATGAAAGCGCGGGCGGTGATTCGTGAGGAGGTTGGTTGGAGAAATGGGGGCGGATGACAAAGGAATAGCGGTGATTCTCCTTGTGGCGGGAATCGGGATGTTTCCGTTTGGGATCGTGATCATTAAGCAGCAGTGGGGAAGCATACAAGAAGAAGGAGGGCGTGAGCGGAGAATAGCCTTGTTTTTTGAAATGATCGATCTTTGGTCAACGTGGGTGCTGTTCCTCTCCCTGCTTCTCATATTGGGAGGCGCGGCGCTGTTGTGGAGATGAGCAGAAAAGAGGGCAGCCGCCCTCTTTTTTCTTGCCGCTACGACCGTTCGCTGACGGCGATTTGAATGCCGATCAGCGCGAAGATGGCGCCTTTGAGCCAATGGATTCGCTTGGTGATGGCGGTGTGGGCCGAGAGCCATTGGCGCAGCTTTTCCGCGCCGATGCTCACCAAGGTGAAGACAACGAGCGCCTGCACGAGAAAGATGGCGCCTAATAGAAGCATCTGCCCCGGCACATGGCCGGCTGTTTCGTCGACAAACTGCGGCAAGAGCGCCAAGAAGAAGAGAGACACTTTCGGGTTGAGCACGTTCATGACAATGCCTTTTTTGTACAGCGAGGTGTATGCCATCGGCGTCTGCCGCCCAAAGGCGAGGCCTTCGTCTTGTTCACGGAACGCCTGCCAGGCTAGGTACAGCAAATACGCGGCGCCCGCGTACTTGACGATGGCAAACACCAAGGCGGATTGGTACATGACGGCCGAGACGCCAAGCACAGCGGCGCTGATATGGACAAGCAGCCCTGTGCAAAGCCCGAGCGCGGTGGCGATGCCCGCCCATTTGCCTTGCGACACGCTTTGGGCGATGACGAATAAAATGTCCGGACCCGGCGCCAATGTAAGCAATATGGCGACGCCGAAAAACGACAAGATGACCTCGATCTCCATCGGAACCCTCCTTTTTGATCAGTTTGGCGGGGCGGCCGTGAAAGGCGGTTATGTATATGGATTCGCGAAAGAGCGGGCGATTCCTTCTCGAACGGCGGCGATCAAAGCGAAAACCGGCGGATCAGTTCTTTTGGAGAAATGCTGTCAGATGGGGGGCTTTCTGGTCCGACATGGCCAGACGGGGCGCCAAACTCGTTTTTCACCGGCTGTCCACGGCAGCGAAACGAAACGATTTGCCATTTGACAAACGCGGCGGTGCTGCTGAAAATAAAAGTATGGAACGGTTTGCAAGAGGTGGGGGATATGGATTCGCTGCTTGTTTCGGCCATTCGCCAAGTTGTGAATGAATGGTTTCCCGTTGAAGCATCGCTTGTCATTTCCGACGACCGGCGGTACATTTACTACCAGCCGAGCCGGCAAATTGATTTGAAAATCCGTCCGGGTGATGAAATCAAACCGGATTCGGTCACCTACAAGGCGTTGGTGATCCGCCGGAAAATTGAAGAGCAAAAAGACAGCCGGGTGTTTGGCGTTCCGTATTTCGGCGTGTCGGTTCCGATTTTGGAAGACGGGGTGCCAAAAGGATGCGTGACAGCTGTCTGGCCGAAAAAGCCGCTTTTGGCGACGTCGTATTTGACGATACGGACGATGGACCGCTGGGTTCCGGTGCCGTTTGACGCGGTTGTTTATTTGGAAGCGCAAAACCGGAAAACGTTCGTCAAATCGATGCACGTCGGAGGCCATCATAAATACAATTTGACCGAATTGGAATTTTCTTTGCCGGCTGACCGGTTTATCCGCTGCCATCGGTCGTATATTGTCAATGTTGAGTATATCGCCGAAATTCAGCCGGATTCCCACTCGACGTTTTTGCTTGTGATGAAGGACGGCTCCAAAGTGCCGGTCAGCCAAACGTACGCCAGCCATTTCCGGAGACGGCTCGGCTTTTGATGACACCGCCGATACAGGCGGTTATTTTTGTGAAGCGGCAAGTTTTTCTGCGTGATGCAGGAAAAATGCTGCTTCGATGCAAAAGAAAGCCCTTTCGCTCCAATTCGAATGATTTTCCCCTTGCGAGCCGCTATAATGAGGGAAAAACAAAAGGGGGAAATCGCTTTGGAACCATTTGTTTTCGAACGGATCGGCCATCAGGCGTTGCGGGAGCGGATTGTGACGGCAGAAACGGCCGCCTCATGGATTGAAGATGGCATGACCCTCGGATTGAGCGGTTTTACCCGCGCGGGGGACGCAAAAGCGGTGCCGACGGCGCTTATTGAACGGGCCAAGCGGCAGCCGCTGAAAGTCGACGTCTATACAGGGGCTTCGCTCGGATCGGATATTGACAAGATGATGGCGGAAGCAGGCATTGTCCGGAAACGGCTGCCGTTTCAAGCTGACGCCGCGATGCGCCGGAAAATTAACGAAAGGGAGCTGCTGTTTGTCGACCAGCATTTGTCGCATACGGCGGAACTCGTCCGTTCCGGTGTGCTGAAACCGATTGATTACGCTATTGTGGAAGCGGTTTCGATTACGGAGGACGGCATGATCATCCCGACGACGTCTGTCGGCAACTCATCGATTTTTGTGGAAAAAGCAAGACGGGTCATTGTCGAATTGAACGTCGCCCAGCCGAAAGCGCTTTACGGGTTTCATGACATTTATGAAGTCGGGAAGCAAGGGGAGCGCGCCCCGATTCCGCTGACGAAAGTGGACGACCGGATCGGGACGATCGGCATTCCTGTTGATCTGGAGAAAATCGCTGGAATTGTCGTGACGAACCAAACGGATTCACCGTCGACGATTGTGCCTCCGGATGCGGAAACAGCGGCGATTGCCAGGCATTTGATCGAGTTTCTTCGCCGCGAAGTAGCGGCGGGGCGGCTGTCCGAACGGCTGGCGCCGATTCAGGCCGGGATCGGCTCTGTCGCGAATGCGGTTCTTTACGGCCTATTGGATTCTGAATTTTGCGACTTGGAAGTCTATTCGGAAGTGCTGCAAGATGCGATGTTCGATTTGCTTGATGCAGGGAAAGTGCGGTTTGCCTCGGGATGTTCGATCACCTTGTCGGAAAACAAGATGAAACAAGTGTACCACAACTTGGAAGCGTACCGGGGCAAACTCGTGCTGCGGCCGCAGGAGATTTCCAATCATCCTGAACTGATTCGCCGCCTCGGCCTCATTTCCATTAATACGGCGCTTGAGGCCGATATTTACGGAAATGTGAACTCGACGCATGTCCGCGGCACCCAGATGATGAACGGCATCGGCGGCTCGGGCGACTTTGCCCGCCATGCGCGCCTGACGATTTTTGTGACGAAATCGAGCGCCAAACATGGGGCGATTTCGAGCATCGTGCCGTTCGTCTCCCATGTCGACCATACGGAGCATGATGTCGATGTCATCATCACCGAACACGGATATGCCGATTTGCGCGGGCTCGCCCCTGTCGAGCGCGCCCCGCTCATCATCGAACATTGCGCCCATCCGGATTACCGTCCGCAGCTGCGCGATTACTTCGCTGAAGCGCTCAAGCGCGGCGGCCATACGCCGCACGTATTGGAACAAGCGTTGTCTTGGCATATCCGGTATGAACAACTTGGAACGATGCGGGAAGAAAAGTATCAGCTGCAATGATGGAAAGAAACACAGGGCGTGGCGCCAAACCGCGTTCTGCGCTGGTTTTTTCATAGCGGCCGAGCGCAATAGACGGCAAAATGACGAAAGACCGCCTTGCCGATTCGGCATGGGCGGTCTTTATCATTGCGGCTGCTTCTTTTTCTCCAAAAACGCCTTCCCATAGGTTCCGTGGTCGTGGAGCATGGCGTGCTCGACTTGGATCGTGGCATGCTCAATGCCGTATTTTTCCTTCAGCATTTCATTCACCGCCAAAATGACACAAAGCGGCTGGATGCGTTCGTTGACAAACACATGAGCCGACAGCGAGTAATGGTCGGTCGAGATGGCCCATAAATGCATGTCGTGCACGTCTTCGACCCCTTCGATCTGTCGAATGTCGGCGCGGATTTGTTCGAGATCGAACCCATCTGGCACGGCTTCCATTAAGATGAGATACGATTCACGCATAATTTTCGCCCCGCCTGTGAAAATGATGGCGGCGATCACGAGGCTGATGATCGGATCGAACACCGTCCAGCCGGTGAAGTAAATGAGCAGCGCGGACACGATGACGCCGATCGAGCTGATTAAGTCGCCGATGAAATGCCAAAGGGCGCTCTGAACGTTCAAGTTGTCTTCTTCTTTCGTGCTCCGGCTTAAGACGATGGTCAACGTCAAGTTAACGATGAGGCCGATCGCCGCGATTCCGAGCATAAGACGAAAGTTGATCGGTTCAGGATGAAGAAAACGCTGAATGCCTTCCCATAAAATCCACAGCGCAATGACGGCCAACGTCAGCCCGTTCAAAAACGATGTGATGATTTCAAATCGCAAAAAACCGAACGTAAAGCGGCGGTTCGGCGGGCGCGTTGCCATGTAGAGGGCGACCATGCTCAATCCAAGCGCCAATACATCGGATGCCATATGGGCCGAATCGGACAATAAGGCGAGCGAGTTGGAAATCAGTCCGCCAATGATTTCAACGGCGGTGAAAAACATGGTCAACAAAAGCGTCACCCAGAGCGCTTTTTTTGATTCATGTTGCGTTTTGACGTGCGGGAGATGGTGAAAATCGTACAGTGTTGGAGCCATAATGCACCTCCATTATTTATAATAATTATCAACTTATATATATTATAATATAAAAATCAGCCTGTGTGCAAATGAAATTTCGACAGCGAGAAAGAGCGGTTGTTGGAATTTGTCTAAAAATATAGACGAACAATTCAAGGAATGGATCCTGCTGTTGGCGAATAGGAATCAATGTTGTGTATGGCCATCATCTTGCTTCAGAAAGGATGCGATCGAGCTTGATTGCGGCGAATCCGACGGATTTGGAAGTGTATTTGTTTCATGAAGGCAGCTTGCATAAAAGCTACGAGCTGTTTGGTGCCCACGTGATCGATGAGGGCGGAAGGGCCGCCACCCGCTTTTGCGTCTGGGCGCCGCATGCGCGCGACGTGCGCCTGGTCGGCAGCTTTAACGGCTGGGACGGGGCGAAGTTCCGCCTCACCAAAGTGAACGATGAAGGAGTATGGACGATCGTTGTCCCGGAAAACTTGGAAGGGCATTTGTATAAGTATGAGATTGTCACGCCGGATGGGCGGGTGCTGCTGAAAGCGGACCCGTACGCGTTTTGCTCCGAATTGCGCCCCCACACCGCCTCGATTGTCTACGATCTGAAAGGATACCAGTGGAACGATCAGTCTTGGCAGCGGAAGAAGCGGCGAAAGCGGATTTACGAGCAGCCGATGGTCATTTATGAGCTCCATTTCGGTTCGTGGAAGAAAAAGGAAGGTCGTTTTTTGACGTACCGTGAGATGGCCGACGAACTTATCCCGTACGTGCTAGAGCGTGGATTTACGCACATTGAGCTGCTTCCGCTTGTCGAGCATCCGCTCGACCGTTCGTGGGGGTATCAAGGGATCGGCTATTATGCGGTGACAAGCCGCTACGGTGCGCCGCATGATTTCATGTATTTCGTCGACCGCTGCCATCAGGCAGGAATCGGGGTCATTCTCGATTGGGTGCCGGGGCATTTTTGCAAGGACGCCCACGGGTTATATATGTTTGACGGCGCCCCGACGTACGAATATGCGAACGAAAAAGACCGGGAAAATTACGTCTGGGGGACGGCGAATTTTGACTTGGGCAAACCGGAAGTGCGCAGTTTTCTCATCTCCAACGCCTTGTTTTGGCTCGAGTATTACCACGTCGACGGATTCCGCGTCGATGCGGTCGCGAACATGCTGTATTGGCCGAACAACGACCAGCTCTATGAAAACCCGTATGCGGTCGAGTTTTTGCGCAAGTTAAACGAAGCGGTGTTTGCCTATGACCCCAACGTCTTGATGATCGCCGAAGATTCGACCGATTGGCCGCGGGTGACGGCGCCGACGTATGACGGCGGGCTTGGCTTTAACTACAAGTGGAACATGGGCTGGATGAACGACATGCTGAAGTATATGGAAACGCCGCCGCATGAGCGGAAGCATGCACACAATCAAGTCACCTTTTCCCTCCTTTATGCGTATTCAGAAAATTTCATTTTGCCGTTTTCTCATGATGAAGTTGTGCATGGCAAAAAGTCGCTGCTCAACAAAATGCCGGGGTCGTACGAGGAGAAGTTCGCCCAGCTGCGGCTGTTGTACGGCTACATGATGGCCCACCCCGGGAAAAAGTTGTTGTTTATGGGCAATGAATTTGCCCAGTTTGACGAATGGAAGTTTGAGGGCGAGCTCGACTGGATGCTGTTTGATTTTGAGCTGCACCGGAAGATGGATGAGTATGTCAAGCAATTGATCGCCTGCTACAAGCGGTATAAGCCGTTTTACGAGCTCGACCACGACCCGCAGGGGTTTGAATGGATCGACGTTCATAATGCCGAACAAAGCATTTTCTCGTTCGTCCGCCGCGGGAAAAAAGACGGTGATCTGTTGGTAATTGTGTGCAATTTCACAAATCAAGCGTACGACGACTACAAAGTCGGCGTGCCGCTTTTGGCCCCGTATCGGGAAGTGCTGAACAGCGATGCGGTGGACTTTGGCGGATCAGGGCATGTCAATTCGAAGCGGCTTCCGGCGTTCAATGAACCGTTTCATGGAAAGCCGTACCATGTGCGCATGACGATTCCGCCATTTGGCATTTCAATCTTGCGCCCAGTGCAAAAACGAGGGGAGAGAAAGCAAAATGAAGAAGACGTGCATCGCCATGTTATTGGCCGGCGGGCAAGGAAGCCGGCTTCGCTCGCTGACGACAAACATCGCGAAACCGGCCGTGCCGTTCGGCGGGAAGTATCGGATCATTGATTTTACATTGAGCAACTGCACGAATTCCGGCATCGATACGGTCGGCGTGCTGACGCAGTACCAGCCGCTCTTTCTTCACTCGTACATCGGCATCGGAAGCGCGTGGGATTTGGACCGGCGAAACGGCGGGGTCACCGTCCTGCCGCCCTATTCCGTCTCGTCCGGCGTGAAATGGTATGAAGGCACCGCCAACGCGATTTATCAAAATATGAATTATATTGAACAGTACGACCCGGACTACGTGCTCGTGCTGTCCGGCGACCACATTTACAAAATGGACTATCGGCAGATGCTCGACTACCATATCGCCAAACAGGCCGATGTGACGATTTCCGTTATTGAAGTGCCATGGGAAGAAGCGAGCCGGTTTGGCATTATGAATACGAATGACGAGATGCAAATTGTCGAGTTTGCCGAAAAACCGGCGGAGCCAAAGAGCAATTTGGCGTCGATGGGCATTTACATTTTCAATTGGCCGCTGTTGAAAGAATACTTGAAAATCGACAACGCTGACCCGCATTCGTCGCACGATTTCGGCAAAGACATCATCCCGCTTTTGCTTCGCGAACGCAAGCGGTTGTTTGCCTACCCGTTCCAAGGCTACTGGAAAGATGTCGGCACGGTGAAAAGCTTGTGGGAAGCGAACATGGACTTGTTGGATGAGGACAACGAGCTCGACTTGTTCGACCGCTCATGGCGCATTTATTCCGTCAATCCGAATCAGCCGCCGCAATACATTTCCCAGGAGGCGGAAGTGGCGGACTCACTCGTCAATGAAGGGTGCGTCGTCGAAGGGACGGTCAAGCGTTCAGTGCTGTTTCAAGGCGTCCGTATCGGCAAAGGGGCGGTCGTGAAAGAATCGGTCATTATGCCAGGAGCGGCAGTCAGCGAAGGAGCGTATGTCGAGCGGGCGATCGTCACGCCGGATTGCGTCATCCCGACGCATGCCTCGATTGCCCCGGACGAAGACGGCGAGGTGGTGCTCGTGACCGCCGAATGGCTTGCGCAATGGAATGAGGAAACCGCGAGGAAGGATGAAGCGTGATGAACAACAAGATGTTAGGCGTCATTGACGCGACGATGTATATGGAGGCGTTAGCGCCGCTTATCGAACAGCGCTCGATCGCCGCGGTGCCGTTTGCCGGCCGGTATCGGCTCATTGATTTCGTGCTCTCAAGCATGGTTAACTCCGGTATTGAGAGTGTTGCGATTTTTTCGAAATATCAGTACCGTTCGCTCATGGACCATTTAGGGTCAGGGAAAAACTGGGACTTAAACCGAAAGCGGGACGGACTGTTTTTCTTCCCATCGCCGGATTTGCTGTTTTCCGGCGAGCGCCGCGTCGGGGCATTTGCCCACTTCGAGCAGCACATCGACTATTTTTTGCGGAGCCGGCAAAAATATGCCGTCATCGCGAACAGCTATACGGTGTGCAACATCGATTTTGCCGCCGTCTTGAAGCGCCATATCGAAAATGGCTGCGATGTGACCGAAATCCGTCATCGCGGTCGGTCGCTTGAGATGTATTTGCTAGACACGTCGCTGCTGCTTGATTTAATCGCCGATTACAAAAACCGCGGCTACCGAAGCATCGTCGACGTCGTCCGCGATGACCGCCATTCACTGTCGATTTGCGATTACGAATACACGGGGTATGCGGCGGTCATCGATTCGGTGGGACAATATTTCCGCTCAAGCATGGAACTATTGGATCGGAACGTCTGGGAACAGCTCTTTCTCGCGGAGCGGCCGATTTATACGAAAGTGAAAGACGAGCCGCCGACGAAGTACGGGCGGGAAGGGATCGTAAAGCGCTCGATGATCGCCAACGGCTGCGTCATTGACGGGACGGTGGAAAACAGCGTCTTGTTCCGCTCTGTGAAGATCGGCAAAGGAGCGGTCGTGAAAAACAGCATTATTATGCAAAAGTGCCAAATCGGCGACGGCTGCGTCCTCGATGGCGTCATTATCGATAAAGACGCCAAGGTCGAACCGGGCGTGGTGTTGAAAGGAACGGCTGATCAACCGTTTGTCGTCCGCAAAGGAACGGTGCAGGGGGAGGTCGCCAGCCGATGAACGTGCTATTTGCCGTTTCCGAATGCGCCCCGTTCGCCAAATCGGGGGGATTGGCCGACGTTGCCGGCGCGCTGCCGAAAGAGCTGCGCCGGCTCGGCGTTGACGCCCGTGTCATGCTGCCGAAATATGAGACGATCGCCCGCGAATGGAAAGAGAAGATGAACAAAACGGCGGAGTTCACCGTGCCGGTCGGGTGGCGCCGCCAATATGCCGGCGTGGAGGAGCTCGAGCACGACGGGGTCATCTATTACTTCATCGACAACGAGTATTACTTCAAACGGCCGCAGCTGTACGGCCATTATGACGACGGTGAGCGGTTTTCTTATTTTTGCCGGGCGGTGCTGGACGCGCTGCCGGAGATCGGGTTTCAGCCCGACATCATTCATTGCCATGACTGGCACGCCGGCATGATTCCATTTTTGCTGCGCGAGCAATACCACCATGATCCGTTTTATGCGGATATCCGCACGATGTTTACGATTCACAACTTGCAGTTTCAAGGGCTGTTTCCGCGCGGGATTTTAGAGGATTTGTTGAATTTGGACGGACGGTATTTCACCGTCGACCAGCTCGAGTTTTACGGAAGCGTCAGCTTTATGAAAGGGGCGCTTGTCGCCTCCGATTTGATCACGACGGTGAGTCCGACGTACAAAGAAGAGATTCAAACCGCCTATTACGGCGAGCGGTTGGACGGCTTGCTGCGGGCGCGGCGGGCCGATTTGCTCGGCATCTTAAACGGCATTGACGACGAGTTTTACAACCCGCAAACCGATCCGTTTTTGGCGGCGACCTATAGCGTACATACGCGGGAAAGAAAAAAACTCAACAAGCGCGCTTTGCAGCGGCGGTTCGGTCTGCCAGAGCGGGATGATGCGCCCGTCGTCGCCATGGTGACGCGAATGACGGCGCAAAAAGGGCTCGATTTGGTGACGTGCGTCTTTCATGACCTCATGCAGGAAGACATGCAGCTCGTCGTGCTCGGCACCGGGGATTGGCGCTTTGAACAGTTTTTCTCGCAAATGGCAGCGGCCTATCCGGACAAAGTCGGGGTGTACATCGGCTTTCACGAACCGCTCGCCCATCAAATCTATGCGGGCTCGGACTTGTTTTTAATGCCGTCATTATTTGAACCGTGCGGGTTGAGCCAAATGATCGCGCTTCGGTACGGGACGATTCCGATCGTTCGGGAAACGGGTGGGCTGAACGATACGGTGCAATCGTACAATGAATTTACAGGAGAGGGAAACGGGTTCAGCTTTACGAACTTTAATGCCCATGACATGTTGTACACGATCCGCCGGGCGCTGTCGTTCTACCACCAGCCATCTGTCTGGGAGCGGCTCATGGAGCGGGCGATGCGCGGCGATTACAGCTGGCGCCGTTCAGCGAAAGAGTATGAAAAAGCGTACAAACGGCTGGTCAAAAAAGGGGGAGATGCGCTTGTTCGCCGATAAAGAAACGTTCAAACGGGCGTTTGTGGCGCGGGTCGAGGCGCTGTGCGGCAAACCGTTTGCCGAATCGACGGCGCGCGATCATTATCACGTTCTCGGCCAGATGGTGCGCGAACATATCAGCCGCCATTGGATCACGACGAATGAACGCTACCGGGCGCAACGGTGGAAGCAAGTGTATTATTTGTCGATTGAGTTTTTGTTGGGTCGCCTGCTCGGCAACAATTTGTTAAACCTCGGCGTCCGCTCGGTCGTCGAGGAAGGATTGCGCGAGCTCGGCATTCGCCTCGAAGACGTCGAGGAATGTGAGGCGGACGCCGGGCTCGGAAACGGCGGGCTCGGGCGGCTCGCCGCCTGCTTTTTGGATTCGCTCGCGACGCTCAATTTGCCGGGCCACGGGCACGGCATCCGCTACAAGCATGGGCTGTTTGACCAAAAGATCGTCGACGGTTATCAAGTCGAACTGCCGGAGCAATGGCTGCGCCACGGAAACGTGTGGGAAGTCCGCAAAGAAGAGCTGGCGGTCGAAGTCCGGTTTTGGGGGCGGGTTGAGGTGTCGGAGCAAAACGGCCGCCTTGTATTCCGCCATGTCGACAGCGAAAACGTGATGGCGGTGCCGTACGACGTGCCGGTCATCGGCTACGGGACGAACACGGTCAACACGCTCCGGCTTTGGAGCGCCGAACCGGCGAAGACGTTCCCGCTCCATAAAGATGTCATGCAATACAAACGGGAGACCGAAGCCATTTCCGAGTTTTTGTACCCGGACGATACGCATGACGAAGGAAAAATTTTGCGGCTGAAGCAGCAGTATTTTCTCGTCGCTGCCAGCCTCGGCAGCATCACCCGCGCTCATCGCCGCCAGCACGGGAGTTTGCGCCGGCTTCATGAGTATGTCGCCATTCATGTGAACGACACGCATCCGGCGCTCGCGATTCCGGAATTGATGCGCATTTTGCTCGATGAAGAAGGGATGGGCTGGGAAGAGGCGTGGCACATTACGACCCATACGATCGCGTATACGAACCATACGACGTTGTCGGAAGCGCTCGAGAAATGGCCGATCCACTTGTTCCGGCCGCTTTTGCCGCGCATTTATATGATCGTCGAGGAGATCAACGAACGGTTTTGCCGCGAGCTGTGGGAACGCTACCCTGGCGATTGGGGGCGGATTGAACAAATGGCCATCATCGCCCACGGAATGGTGAAAATGGCGCACTTGGCCGTCGTGGCAAGCCATAGCGTCAACGGCGTGGCGAAACTGCATACCGACATTTTGAAACAGCGGGAAATGCGCCTGTTTTACGAATGGGCGCCGCAAAAGTTCAACAATAAGACGAACGGCGTGACGCACCGGCGCTGGCTCTTAAAAGCCAACCCCGAGCTGTCGGCGTTGATTACGGACACGATCGGCCCGCGTTGGATTCATGAGCCGGAAGCGCTTGTGGAACTGGCGCCGCATGCTTCCGATCCGGCGTTTCAAGAGGCGCTCGCCGCCGTCAAGCGGCGGCGCAAAGCGAAGCTCGCCACCCGCATTTATGAGAAGACCGGAATCGGTGTTGACGAGTCGTCGATCTTTGATGTGCAAGTGAAACGGCTGCACGCCTACAAACGGCAACTGTTGAACGTGCTGCACATCATGCATTTGTACAATCGGCTGAAGGAGGATTCACACTTCTCGATTCACCCGCGCACGTTTATCTTCGGGGCGAAGGCGTCGCCGGGCTATTACTACGCCAAGAGGATTATCAAGCTGATCCATTCGGTCGCCGAGAAGGTGAACAACGACAAACGGGTCCATGACCAGTTGAAAGTCATTTTTTTGGAAAACTACCGTGTGTCGCTCGCCGAAGAGATCATCCCGGCCGCCGATGTGAGCGAGCAAATCTCAACCGCCAGCAAAGAAGCGTCCGGGACGGGCAACATGAAGTTTATGATGAACGGAGCGATCACGCTTGGTACACTTGATGGGGCGAACGTCGAAATCGCGGAAGCGGTCGGGAAAGAAAACATGTTTTTGTTCGGGCTGACGGCTGAGGAAGTGCTCAACTACTATGAGCACGGCGGCTACCGGGCGCACGAGTATTACCATCACGACAAGCGGATCAAGCAAGTCGTCGACCAGCTTGTCAACGGCTTTTTCCCGGATGCCGGCGATTACTTTGAACCGATTTACGATTCGCTTTTGACGCAAAATGATGAATATTTTGTGCTGCGCGACTTTGCCGCCTACGCCGAAGAGCATGAGCAGGTGGAAGACGCTTACCGCGATCCGGCGCGCTGGTGGCGGATGAGCGCCGTCAACATCGCCCACTCCGGCTACTTTGCCAGCGACCGGACCGTCGCGGAATACGCGGCTGAGATTTGGGGCATTTCGCCGTCGATGTAAAGCCCGGCGGGAAACAGGCGCCCCTAAAGACGAGCGCGGCCGCTTCGAATCATCCCAGAGGCGCAAACGACCAGCCGCTCGCCATCACGAACTTGTCTTTGGCATGATGAACCATTTCCGTCTGAGCCGGTCTGAACGATCGATTCCGCCGTTTCCAAACGCCGGGCTTGGGACGGTTTCCTGTGCGGAGGCAAAACAGCGGCCAAGGAGCGACGGCTTGCAGCGGAAAGAGGTCGGATGTATGACTGTTGCCGGACTGCGGCGGCAACGGCATAAACGGAACGGGGCCGCCCTGTTGGAACGCCCCGTTTCGCGTTGGCGGAACCGGCCGGCGTTCGGTTTGAACGCCTGATTTTGTTTCAATCGTCGCCGTCTAGCCAATCGCCGATGCCGCCAAGGATGCTGCCTTCGCCGACCGACCGTCCGCCGGCGCTCGGAGCGGCGGCAAGCACGCGGTCAGCGAGCCGGCTGAACGGGAGCGACTGCACCCACACCGCCCCGGGGCCAGTGACGGTTGCCAAAAACAACCCTTCCCCGCCGAAAAAGGCGGTTTTGATGTTGCCGACGTATTCAATATCGTAGTCGACGTCCTTCGTCATGGCGACAAGGCAACCGGTGTCAATGCGCAGCTTTTCCCCCGGTTGCAGTTCGCGGCGTTGGATCGTCCCGCCCGCGTGCAAAAAGGCGAGGCCGTCGCCTTCCAGCTTTTGCATAATAAACCCTTCCCCGCCGAAAAAGCCGGCCCCGAGCTTGCGTTGAAACTCAATGCCGACGGAAACCCCTTTGGCGGCGCATAAAAACGAGTCTTTTTGGCAGATGAGTTTCTCGCCCAGTTCGCTCAAGTCGACCGGAATGATTTTTCCCGGATACGGAGCGGCAAAGGCGACGCGGCGCTTGCCGCTGCCTTGATTTGTAAACACGGTCATGAACAGACTTTCCCCGGTGAGCAGCCGTTTCCCGGCGCCGACGAGGCGGCCGAGCAGTCCTTTTCCGGCTGAGGAGCCGTCGCCAAAGACCGTTTCCATCGCGATGTCGTCTTCCATCATCATCATGGCGCCCGCTTCCGCAATGACGCTTTCGCGTGGATCGAGTTCGATCTCGACAAACTGCATGTCATCGCCGTACAGCCGGTAATCGATCTCATGGGCATTCATCGTTTCTCCTCCATCCAAAGGTTTTTGCAACATTCCGTTATGTACTACGGAATCCGCCCCTCCTCCGTTTCAAACAAGCACGGGCAACCATGTGCCCATCGTTTGGAAGGCGGCGCGAGAACCCGTGCTCGTTTGAAAACAGACTGGCCCGTTGGCGAGTTTCCCGCCATTGGAACATGAGGCGCTTGTTGTCAGCGGACCATGGCAAGGCGTGCGTCCCACGTTGGAAGTCGGCCTTTGGAGCGCGTCAAACTGAACCGGCCGCCTGGCCGCATTCCCCACTTCAAGAGGTCATCGCACGGAGGCCCTTTGTCTACGGATTGGGTTCCCCGAAGCTTTGCTGAGTCGGGCGCTCATCGTAGCGGCGATAGCTTTCGTTCACCGTATACGGGTCTTTTTCATACGCCGGCAAGTCGCCGATGTTTGACATGATGCCTTCGTCATCCAATATGTTTTCGAGCCATTCGTGCTCCCGCGTCGGATACACTTTGACATTTCGCCCGTGCAAATCGACAGCAGCGAAATTTTCCAAATCCTCGACATAGCCGACGTGCTCCTCCGATTCGGGGTATACTTCTCCGTAATAATCAACATTTTTGCCAAGGTCGGACGGCGTGTCCGATGAACCGTAGCGGGCGACTTCCTGCCAAGCGTCTTCGGCGTCATAGACGACCGATTCGTCGCGGTCGTCAAAATCGAATTTGCCAAACGGCGGCATGAGTACCCCTTCTTCGAGTGGCCGCTTTTGCGAGACGATTTGGTCCGGGCTGTGCTCCCGGCAATAAAGCGTTGTCGGCAACGCCTCAAGCCGCTCGTACGGAATCGGCTGGCCGCATGTGCGGCAAATCCCGTACGTGCCGTCATCGATGGCTTTCAGCGCCCGCTCGATCTCGCGGAATTCGCGCTCTGTATGGTCGTCCAACGCCAAATCTTTTTCCCGCTCATACAGTTCGGTCGCCTCATCGGCGGGATGGTTGTCGTAGCTTGCCAGCTCGCCGACCGCATCGTGGGCGTGGCTGCGCGTCATGCCGAAATGGTCGTTTTGATTCAGCCGGTCTTCAATGTCCCGCTTCATCTCAAGCAATGTGGAGCGGAAGGCGGCGAGTTGTTCGTTCGTCAACATCGGTTGCAACCCCTTCCTTGCAGCGTCTGTGTTGCATGGATTCAAACTTGAAAATGTCTGGAGCCTTTCAAACACAGGGATCGTTTCATCCTTCCGTTGGCGGCGAATGGTTTCGCCGCGGGAGCCTATCTATATGGTGTAGTATGGGCGAAAATCAAAAAAAAAACACGGCCGTTTCGACCGTGTTTACAGCCATTGGCCGACAAGCAAGCCGATGGCGAGCAAAAAGCCAAATTGTGTATTCGTTTGCGCTGTGGCCTTCATCGCCGGCATCATCTCCGCCGGTTTCGTTTTACCGATGAATCCGCGCGCCGCGGCCGCTGCTTTTGGCGCGCTCAGCAAGGCGAGCATCGCCCAAAACGGCACGATGCCAAACAGCACAAGCGCCACCGTCCAAAGAAACGCGGCGGCAAACATCATGGCAAGCACGCGAATCGCCCAGTCGCGGCCGACTAAAATGGCGAGCGTTTTTCGTCCTTTTTCGCGGTCGCCGTCCAAGTCGCGAATGTTGTTGGCCAGCAAAATGGCGCCGATGAAAATGGCGACCGGGATCGCCACGAGCACCGCTTCTTTGCTCACACCGCCTGTTTGGATGAAAAAGGAAATTAAAATGATCATAAAGCCCATGAAAAATCCGGCGGCGAGTTCGCCAAACGGTGTATAGGCGATCGGAACAGGACCGCCGGTGTAAAAGTAGCCGGCCGCCATGCAGACCGTTCCGACAAGCGCGAGCCACCAACTGCTTTGCGCGCAAATGTAGACGCCGATGAGCATCGCTGCCCCAAAGCAGGCAAACGCCAACGCCAGCACCGTTTTCGGCTTCAGGCCGTCACGGACGATGGCGCCGCCGATGCCGACCGATTCCGGCGAGTCAAGGCCGCGCTTGTAATCGTAATATTCGTTAAACATATTCGTCGCCGCCTGAATCAACAACGAGGCGGCCATCATGGCGACAAACAACAGCCAATTGACAGACGTTTCGCCCATCGCCAGCACCGTGCCGACGCAGACTGGCACAAACGCCGCTGTCAGCGTATGCGGACGCGTCAACCGCCAAAAGACGCGCCAGTCGCGGCGAGCCGGCGGTCGGTGGCCGATATGTGTGACTGGTTGCATATCCATTCCCCTTATATTCCTTGAAAATATGATCGGTTTCCGCTCAAAATAAGTGTAGGAAAACGTTTTAGGCGTGTCAACCCTTTCTGATAGATAAATGATTTCCTATTATATATAATGGATAATGGGAAGCAGGGGATGGAGAGGGAATTTTACGAAAGAAAGCGTGAGGATCGTGGCGATTGGATTTCAACATACACTCCAACAACAACTGCACGAATTGGCGGTGCGGGCGGCGCGGCCGTTTGTCAGCTGGACGGAATCGTTGGAAGGCGTCGATCCGGTTTCTTTTTTTATGCAAGGGCCGTCTTGCGGATTCCGCGAACGGTTTTTTTGGTCGGACCGAAGCGGCGGCACCATCTTGGTCGGCCTCGGCTCGGTGCATGCAATTGAGACGGGGGAAAAGGACGGGCGGTTTCGCGAGGTCGATGCGCGCCGCCGGCAGTGGGCCAGCCAAATCGAGCGGCATGGCGACACGGATGCGCCGCCGCTGCTGTTCGGCGGGTTTTCCTTTGATCCGCACCGGACGCCGACGGACGTATGGCGCGGGTTTTCAGCCGGAAAACTGATCGCGCCGGCTGTGCTTCTTTCGATGCGGAACGGGCAGGCGAAGCTGACCGTCACGCTGCCTGCCGGCGGTGGGGGGCGGGAAATCGAGCAGGTCGGCCGGCTGCTTGGGCGAATCGCTGCACCGCCGCTTCCGGCCCCCCTTCCCGCGCTCGTCGCGGCTCGGGAAGCAGACAGCGGACGGTGGATGGAGGCGGTCCGACAGGCGATCGCTTCGATTCGCGCCGGGGCGCTTGACAAAGTCGTGCTCGCCCGCGCCCGGCAGTTGACATTTTCCGGAACGATCGATGCTGGCTCCGTATTGGCCCGGCTTCGCGAGCAGCAGCCGTTTGCCTACTTGTTTGCCTTTGAACAAGACGGCCGCTGTTTAATCGGGGCATCGCCGGAGCAGCTCGTCCAAAAAGAGGGGGAGACGTGCCGTTCGATTTGCCTGGCGGGATCGGCGCGCCGCGGGGCGACGGTCGAAGAAGACGAACGGCTCGGCGCCTGGCTGCTTTCCGACCGGAAAAACCGCCAAGAACATCAATTTGTGGTGCGCATGATCAGCCGCTTGTTCGCCGAGGTGTGCGAGGCGGTCGAGATGCCGGACGGGCCGCAGCTTCTCAAGCTTCCTCATATTCAGCACTTATGCACGCCGGTTGTCGGCCGCGGCTGCCGGGAGCCGTCCGTGTTGCGTCTGGTGGAACGGATGCATCCGACGCCGGCGCTCGGCGGGACGCCGCGCGAACGAGCGATGGAAACGATTCGCGCCCTCGAGCCGCTCGAGCGCGGGTGGTACGCCGCTCCGATCGGCTGGGTGGACGCTTATGGTGACGGGGAATGGGCGGTCGCCATTCGGTCGGCTTTGCTTGCTGGCAGTCAAGCGTTCTTGTTTGCCGGCTGCGGCATCGTCGCCGACTCCGATCCGCAAAGCGAGTACGAGGAGACGAACGTGAAAATGGCGCCAATGTTATCGGCGTTAGGAGTGATGCACCATGACTGAGGCGTTGTCGTTGTATGTAGCCGCTTTTGTCGATGGGCTTGTGCAAGCCGGGGTGGCGGAGGCGGTCATCAGCCCCGGATCGCGCTCAACGCCGCTGGCGATGGCGATCGCCGGGCACCCCGCCCTCCGCTTTTCGATGCACATTGACGAGCGGTCAGCCGCCTTTTTCGCCCTTGGCATGGCGAAAGCGAAGCGGCGGCCGGTCGCATTGGTGTGCACCTCGGGCACGGCGGCGGCCAATTACTTGCCGGCGCTCGTCGAGGCCCACTATTCGCGCGTGCCGCTCGTCGTGCTGACGGCGGACCGGCCGCATGAACTGCGCGATGTCGGCGCGCCGCAGGCGATCGATCAGCTTCATTTATACGGCCGCTATGCAAAATGGTTTGTCGATTTGGCGCTGCCGGAAGAAGCGGAAGGGATGCTTCGCTATGCGCAGGCGATGGCGGCAAGGGCTGTTGGAGCGGCCGCTGCTGCGCCGGCCGGGCCGGTGCATGTCAATTTGCCGTTCCGCGAGCCGCTTGTTCCGGAAATTGACGATGGCGTCTGGGAGCGCGTGCAGGCGCTTAAAGGGGCGCCGCGTGTGGTGAACGGCCGGCCGACGGTTTCTGATGAAAGCGCGGCCGGCCTGTATAAAGAGCTCGCCGCGGCTCAACGCGGGCTGATCATCTGCGGGCCGCTCGACCGGCCCGGTTTCGCCGAGGCGGTCACCGCGCTCGCGCGGGCGCTCGATGTTCCGATTCTCGCCGATCCGCTGTCGCAGTTGCGCGCCGGCGCGCACGACAAAACGTATGTCATTGACAGCTATGACGCGATTTTAAAAGACGAGGCAATCGCGTCCAAGCTTGTGCCCGATGTCGTGCTCCGCTTCGGCGCCATGCCGGTGTCCAAGCCGCTGTTGTTATGGCTGAAGCGGCATCGCTCGATCCGCCAAATCGTCGTCGATGACGGCGGCTGGCGCGACCCGACGCTGTCGGCCGCCTGCATGGTGCAAAGCGACGAAACAGCGTTGTGCCGGCAGCTGTTGCGTGTGGCCGAACCGAAAGCGGCCTCAAGCCCCTGGTCGGCGGCATGGCGGGAAATGAACGACATCGCCCGCACCGTGTTGCGGCAGCACTTGCCAGAAACCGAATGGTTTGAAGGGAAGGTGTTCGTCGAGCTTGCCGAATTGTTGCCGCCGGACGCGTTGCTGTATATCGGCAACAGCATGCCAATCCGCGACGCCGATACGTTTTTCTGGTCGACGGACAAGCCGCTCCGCGTGCTTGCCAACCGCGGCGCCAACGGCATTGACGGCGTCGTCTCGAGCGCCTTGGGGGCCGGCGCCGCCGCGGGGCCGCTTGCGCTCGTGATCGGCGATTTGTCGTTTTACCACGATTTGAACGGGCTGCTGGCAGCGAAAATGCACGGATTGCAGGCGACGATTGTGCTGTTGAACAACAACGGCGGCGGCATTTTCTCCTTTTTGCCGCAGGCGCGTCATGAAGGGCCGTTTGAAACGCTGTTTGGCACGCCGACCGGTTTGTCGTTTTCCGATGCCGTTGGGATGTACGGCGGACGGCACGCAACGCCGCGTACGTGGGACGAATTTCGCCGTCAAGTGGCGGAATCGTTTGAAGCAGGCGGGCTTCATGTTGTCGAAGTGCGCACGTCGCGCGCGGAAAATGTCCAAATGCATCGTTTTTTGTGGGAACGTGTTTCCCAGGAAATCGCGAAATTTCTCGAACATAAAGGAATGGTTTGATGTGGAGCTGAATGGGGTTCGTTACCATGTGGAACAATATGGCGAAGGGGAGCCGCTTTTATTGTTGCACGGGTTTACCGGCAGCGCGGACACATGGCGGCCGCTCCACCCGTTTTGGCGGAGGTTCCGCCTGATTGCGGCGGACTTGCTTGGGCACGGGCGGACGGAAGCGCCAAAGGACGCCCGGCGGTATCGGATCGAACGCGCCGCCGCCGACTTGGCGGCGTTGCTTGATAAGCTTGGCGTCGAGAAAGCGAACGTGGTCGGCTACTCGATGGGCGGGCGGCTGGCGTTGACTTTCGCCATGTTGCATCCGCACCGCGTCCGCCGCCTTGTGCTGGAGAGCAGTTCGCCGGGGCTGCAGACGGATGCGGAGCGGCGCGCCCGGCGAGAGGCGGATGAGGCGCTTGCGCAGCGGATCGAGCAGGAAGGGGTGCGTGCGTTCGTCGACCATTGGGAGCGTCTTCCGCTTTTTTTCACGCAACAGGCGCTTCCGGCGTCTGTAAGGGCGGCGGTCCGCCGTGAGCGGCTTCGCCATACGGCTGAAGGGCTTGCCAACAGCTTGCGCGGGATGGGAACCGGCGTGCAGCCGTCTTGGTGGGAGCGGCTTAGGGAACTTGACATGCCCGTGCTTCTTGTTTGCGGGGAGCGTGATGAAAAGTTTTGCCGCATCGCCGCCCGCATGCATGAGCGGCTGCCCAACAGCAGGTTCGTCTGCGTTCCGGGAGCCGGACATGCAATTCACGTGGAACAGCCCGGTGTTTTTGCTACAATAGTAAGTGAATTCATGACAAAGGGGGAAGTGTAAATGCCGTTTGAATGGGTGAAGCAGTATGACTATGAGGACATTATTTACGAAACGTACAACGGCATCGCCAAAATTACGATCAACCGTCCGGAAGTACATAACGCGTTTCGGCCGAAAACGGTGAATGAGATGATCGACGCGTTCACAAAAGCGCGCGACGATTCGAATATCGGCGTCATCATTTTGACCGGCGCGGGCGGAAAAGCATTCTGCTCGGGCGGCGACCAAAAAGTGCGCGGCCATGGGGGATATGTCGGCGAGGACGAAATTCCGCGCCTCAATGTGCTCGATTTGCAACGGCTCATTCGCGTCATTCCGAAACCGGTCATCGCGATGGTCGCCGGCTATGCCATCGGCGGCGGCCATGTGCTCCACGTCGTCTGCGACTTGACGATTGCGGCCGACAACGCGATTTTCGGCCAAACGGGGCCAAAGGTCGGCAGTTTTGACGGCGGTTATGGTGCCGGCTATTTAGCGCGCATCGTCGGCCATAAAAAAGCGCGGGAAATTTGGTATTTGTGCCGCCAGTACAACGCCCAAGAAGCGCTCGAGATGGGGCTTGTGAACAAAGTCGTGCCGCTCGAGCAGCTGGAAGAAGAAACGGTCAAATGGGCGCAAGAAATTTTGGAGAAAAGCCCGACCGCCATTCGCTTCTTAAAAGCGGCGTTCAACGCCGATTCCGACGGCCTGGCCGGCATTCAGCAGCTTGCGGGCGATGCGACGCTTCTATTCTATACGACGGAAGAGGCGAAAGAAGGAATGCGGGCGTTCAAGGAAAAACGGAAGCCGGACTTCGGCCAGTTCCCGCGTTTCCCGTGAGAACGGACCAAGCAGCTTGATGCCGCATCAAGCTGCTTTTTCGCATCTCGCTGCCAGCGGGGCACATAAGGAAGGAACAACCTCGCCCCGGAACAGGATGTTTCCACAGCGGCGGGTGTTTTTTGGCGGGAGCGGCGGCGCCTTGTGCGATGGGCCGGCACGCCAAACGGCCGAAAGGAGGAGAACGCATGACCACAATGCCAAACTGGCTGAAGCAGCGGGCGTTTTTAACCCCGGAGCGGACGGCCGTTCGCGATCGAGAGCGGGCGAAAACGTTTGCTGAACTGTACGAAGCGTCGGCGTCATGGGCGCGCCGCCTCGCCGCAGCGGGCGTTCGGGAAGGCGACATCGTCGCCGTTTTGATGAAAAACCGCATCGAGATGATCGAGATCGTCCATGCCTTGTTTTTGCTCGGCGCCCGCGCCTTGCTGCAAAACGTGCGCCTCACGTCTTATGAGCTCGGCTGGCAGCTCGATGACAGCGGCGCGCGCTTTGTCATTGCCGATGAGGAACTGGCCGGGCGCCTTGGCGGCGACGGACGGGTGATGACGACGAGCGCGCTCGCCGCGCTTTCGGAAGCGGACGTTCTGCTCAAGGAAACGCTCGAGTTGGACGAGACGGCGACGATTATGTACACATCCGGAACGACCGGCACCCCGAAAGGCGTGCTGCAAACGTACGGCAACCACTGGTGGAGCGCGGTCGGCTCGGCGCTCAATCTCGGGTTGCACGAAGGCGACTGCTGGCTTGCGGCCGTGCCGCTGTTTCACATCAGCGGCCTGTCGATCGCCATGCGCAGTGTCATTTACGGCATGCCGATGTACATTCAGCCGTCATTTGACCCAAAGGAAGCGAACGCCTTGATTATGAACGGAACGGTGACGATCATGTCGGTGGTAGCCGCCATGCTGCAACGGATGGTGGCGGAGCTTGGGGAAGCGCGCTATCCGGATACGTTCCGCTGCATGCTGCTTGGCGGCGGGCCGGCGCCGCGCCCACTGCTTGAGACGTGCAAGGAAAAAGGCATTCCGGTGTACCAGACGTACGGGATGACGGAGACGTCATCGCAAATTGTGACGCTGGCGCCCGAATACAGCCTGACGAAACTCGGCTCCGCCGGCAAGCCGCTCTTTCCGGCCGAGCTATGCATTATGCAAGACGGAAAACAAGCTGCGCCGTATGAAGCTGGGGAAATTGTCGTCAAAGGACCGAACGTGACGAAAGGATACTTGCACCGCCCCGAGGCGACGGAACGGGCGATCCGCGGCGGCTGGTTTTACACCGGGGATATCGGCTATGTCGACGAAGACGGATTTTTGTATGTGCTCGACCGCCGCTCCGATCTCATTATTTCCGGCGGGGAAAACGTCTATCCGGCCGAAATCGAAGCGGTGCTGCTGTCGCACCCCGATGTCGAAGAAGCCGGCGTGACCGGCATCGACGATGACACATGGGGGCAAGTGCCGTGTGCCTTTGTAGTGCTGAAAAAAGGCGCCGCGGCTGATGAGCATGGGCTGAAGCAGTTTTGCCGCGAGCGGCTCGCCAAATACAAAGTGCCGGCGCGCATTTATTTCGTCGACGCGCTGCCGCGCAATGCGGCGCAAAAACTATTGCGCCGCGAATTGAAAACGTTGATTCCGGAAGCAGAAAAGCGAGCGTCCCGTCTTTAAGCAGGGCGCTCGCTTCGTCTGTTTGCCCGCCTTACACGTCATCATCCGTCCATCCGATCTCAGCCGCTCGATAAGCGACAAGCCGTTTCAAATCCGGCGGCAGCGTCTCGAACGAACCGAATTCGTACTCCCACAAATTGGCGAACGAGTCGATGCAACGCGGGGACGCCATCGGGCGAGTCCGCTTCAGTTCCTTTTGGAACGCTTGAATGAGACTGGCGCGCTTGTCCACCGTCATCCCCCTCTAACGATGCAAGCGCCGCCCGCAACGCCGGGCAGCGCTTTATTTGCTGAATCGTTACGCTTCATTGGAAGGAGTAAACGTTTTGCAGTCCGTTTCCGACGAATCAGACGCCATGTTTCCGGCATGGCTGACGACGTAAATCGCATCAGCGCTGCAACGGTTCCCTTCCGCCCAATAATGGCAGTTGCGCACTTCACACAAAACGTCTTTGGCCATGGATGGATCCCCCTTGTCGTGATGAAATCGCCGGCACTACTAGTTTGGCGGTTGCGGCGAAATTTATGAGCGAAGCTGCCGCAATTTTTAAATGAAAATATCTATCATTATCATTGACATAGAAAATCATTCTCAATTAAAATGAAAGCAGAGAGAACCGAAAGAGGAGGATGGCGCTATGGCATCGCTGCTTGTCGTTGGAGCTGACCACTTAGGCCATATTACGGATAAATTGGCGGATTCCGGGTTCCGCGAAATCATTCATGTGAGCGGCCGGAAAGTGAACATGGTGAAGCGCGGCATTCCGGAACATGTGGACGCTGTCTTGGTGATGACCGATTACATCAACCACAACTTGTCAAAAAAAGTAAAAGAGAAGGCGAAAAGCAAAGACAAGCCCATTTATTTTGTCAAGCGGTCGTGGAGCTCGATTCACGCTGTGCTCGAGCAGCTTGAAAAACATGCGTAAAACGGGGGGAGGCCATGTGAGCGCCGCATGTCACCACGCTTTGCCTGAGCGTCCTTGTGCGGTCGGCGCCTTTCTTCGACGCGTGGTCGAAGCGTATTGCCAAACCGCCCCTTCGCTACGCTCGCCGTTTTCGCTGCTGCACGCCATTGAGCGGCATCGTCCGCTTCTGCTTCGGGCCGCGTTCCCATCGCCGCTTCATTACGGCCTTGTGCTGGCGAAAGTGACGGACCATTTGCTCGAGTTTTTTGGGCCGGAGGAACGGGAGGAGACCCCGCTGTTGTTGGCTGGCGGGGAAGAACGGGAAGCGGCGCGGCTGTATATCGTCTACTGCGACCGGGTCCGCGTGCTGCTCTGGCGGGACGAAGAGGACGAAATCCGGCGCTGCAAGGAACAAGTGCCGCTTTTATGCCGGGAGGCGGTCGGATTTTGCCCGTGCGAATTGGAATGCTGCTTTTTATGGACGGTCGGCCGCCGCATCGAATGGATTTCTGCTTGAACGGATGCGGAGGGACAATGTATAATCATAAATTGAGAATGAAAATCGTTATTTTGATTGACGGCGGAAGCGAAGGAAGGGGAGCGCCTGTTTAACGGGAAAGGGAATTGCTTAAGCTGCCATGGGGGCGAGTATTTCACCGACAGCGTCAAGGCGGTCGGGTCGGACGGGAAATTGACGACCGCCAATACCGCCTACTTGCACGACATCGGCACGGCCAACCCGAAGGACCGCGCTTCCAAAGGCGACGCCCGCGCCCGGTTCACAAACCCGCGGACGCCCAAACAGTGGGATACGCCGACGCTGCGCGGCGTATGGGCGACAGCCCCGTATTTGCATGACGGCAGCGCGAACATGATCGAAGAGGCGATTCGGCGACACGAGACGAAGGAAGTGCAAACGTTGACGCCGGGGGAAATTGCCGCCATTGCGGCCTACGCGCGATCTCTCGAGTAGCAGCGGCCTGGGGAAAGAAAAAGGATGTCCGCCTGATGCCGGGCGGACATCTTTTTATCATCATAAATGTCCTATTTTTGAAAAAAAAGCCCCGCTCAATGGCCGGAGCGGGGGCGGAGGATTAACGAAGCGCCTGTTCAATTGTTTTGATGTTTTCTTCCATCAAGTCGAAGTAGTCGCGGCCTTGTTTTCGATCCTCATCGGTCACCGATTCGAGGTTGTGCAAATACAGCGCTTTGGCGCCGATTTCGCGCTGGACCGTTTCGGCGATTTTCGCCGGCGTGTTGCGCTCAAAGAGGACGTAGCGGATGTCATGGCGTTTCGCCAAATCGATGAGCGCGGCCAGCTCTTTTTGCGACGGCTCGTTCGTCGGCGACAGCCCGGAGACGCTCAGCTGGCGGAGGCCGTAGCGGTCTTCCCAATAGCCGTAGGCGGCGTGGGCGACGAGCATCTCTTTTTTGGGCGCTTTTTCGATGACGGAGCGGAACTGCCCGTCAAGGCGCTCGAGTTTGGCTTTTAACGCTGCAAAGTTTTGGTTGAACTGTTCCTTTTTTTCAGGGTTCAGTTCAACGAGCAAATCGCGGATGTTCTCGGCGACCGCAATCGAGCGGATCGGGTCGAGCCAGACGTGCGGGTCTTTGTCTCCATGGTCATGCTCATGTTCTTCCCCGTGTTCGTCTTGGTGCTCTTCCTCATGCCCCTCTTCGTGGTTTGATTCAAGCAATTCGATGCCGTTTGTGGCCGCAAGAAATTGGACATGCTCATTTTGTAATGTTTCCTTCAGCTTTTCGGCGAACGGCTCCATCCCGTGGCCGATGTAAAGGAACGCGTCCGCCCCGGCGATTTGCTCGATCGTTTTCGTCGTCGGTTCGAACGTATGGGCTTCCGCGCCCGGCGGATAAATGCTTTTCACCTCAACAAGATCGCCGCCGATCTTTTTCGTGAAGTCTTCCAACGGATAGACGGTCGTGTAAATCGTCAGGCGATCGTTTGACGTCCCGGTCTCGTTCTCCGGTTTCGATTGGCAACCATATAGCAAGGCGCTTGCCGTTAAAAGCAAGGATAGAAGGATGGGTGCAGCTCTCATGGTCGACTCCTTTCTGGAATGGGGATAGGCGTTTTTATTATATCGTAATCATTACGATTTGAAAATGATGAAGCACGGCCGGTTTCCCTGACCCTTGACCGAAAGTTTGTTCATCTGTTTTGCCTCCTTTATGTATGAAAATAGTAATCATTACGATTTAACATGATCCATCATACAAAAAAAGAAAGCCGAAGGCAAGAGGCTTTCGTTATGTTTTTCGTTTCGGACGCCGGGCCGGCTCGGGAACAGGGTCGAAGCCGCCCGGATGGAACGGGTGGCATTTCAAAATGCGCTTGACCGTCAGCCATCCCCCTTTGAGCGCGCCAAAGCGCCGAATCGCTTCGATGCCGTAGCTTGAACAGGTGGGGGAAAAGCGGCATGTCGGCGGTTTGAGCGGGGAGAGAAACCGCTGGTAAAAGCGGATGAGCATAATGAGCAGTTTGGCCAACCGAAACCATTCCTTTCTAGCTTGACTATCTTTAGCATAGGACAAATCATTCCGCCGTTCAAGAAAAAGGGATGCTTCGTGCCGCGCGGAAGCAAAGCAGGTGAAACACAGTTCGGCCTCCAACTGGATCAAGTTAGCCAGAAAAGTCCTATGGGCAGCAGTTTTTCCTCCGTCCGGGCACGAAACGGGCGTTTTCGCGGAAACGTTGCATGGGCAGCGTTTTGCCCTCCACCTAGGCATGAAAATGGTTCATCAAGGCGCATGCATTTTCGCGGAAAACGTTTCCCGCTTGGGGCTTGGGAACGGCCGGCTTGGCGCCGCCTTTTTGCGGCAGCCGCCGCAAACGGGACGGGCGGCAGGCAAAAAAGGTGCGGGACAGGCGCCGTTTTGGTTATGATAAAAACGAAAACAACTGACGAGGAGTGATGGGCATGCCTTCCCCTGTGGAAAGCTTTGAATTGGACCATTGCGCGGTCAAAGCGCCGTACGTTCGGCATTGCGGCGTTCACAAAGTCGGCAGCGACGGCGTCGTCAATAAGTTTGACATTCGCTTTTGCCAGCCGAACAAAGAAGCGATGGACCCGGCCGCGATTCATACGCTCGAACATTTGTTGGCGTATACGCTGCGCCGACATGCGGCGAAATATGATCATTTCGATATTATCGACATCTCGCCGATGGGCTGCCAAACTGGGTTTTATCTTGTCGTGAGCGGCTCGCCGACCGTGGACGAGATCATTGATTTGCTTGAAGAGGCGATGAAAGACGCTTTGAACGCGACCGAGGTGCCGGCGGCGACGGAGCGGCAATGCGGCCAGGCGAAGCTCCATGACTTAGAGGCGGCGAAAAACTTGATGCGCTTTTGGCTGGCGCAAGACAAAAACGAGCTGAAAAAGGTGTTTGGCTGACAAACAAGCCGGCCCCAAGCCGCTAGTGAGGCTGTTTCGGGCCGTCTTGTTGTTTGCCGTCTTGTTCCCCAGGAAGCGGGTCCACCGTATGCTCGTACTTGTACGCTTTCGAGGTGGTGACGACCGCCGCCGCCAAAATGACGGCCGCAATGATGAGACAAACGGCTAACGTCCAGTACATGATGACGCCTTCCTTTTTTTCTTTCCATTATAGCATACAAAAAGGCCAGCCACTCATATTTCCACCGCAATCGGGCAAGCTATCCATCGACACCGTTCGGTTGTTTCACGAGCGGACAAGTTGGGTAAGTGAACGATAGGGAGGAATGGACATGGCCAAACCGTTAACCGACATTGTGAACAAACAAATCGCCAACTGGACTGTTTTGTACGTGAAATTGCACAACTACCATTGGTACGTCACCGGCCCGCAGTTTTTCACGCTTCACGAAAAGTTTGAGCAGCTGTACAACGAAGCGGCCGGCCATATTGATGCGCTCGCTGAGCGGCTGCTGGCGTTGGGCGGAAAGCCGGTGGCGACGATGAAAGACTGCCTCGAGCAGGCGTCCGTCAAAGAAGCGACCGGGACGGAGACGGCCGAGCAGATGGTCGCCGCCATTGCCGGCGACTTTGAGACGATGACCGGCGAGCTGAAAGAAGGCATGCAGCTGGCGGATGAAGTGAACGATGAAACGACGGGGGATATGCTGCTTGGCATTCATCGCGGCTTGGAAAAACACGTCTGGATGTTGAAATCGTTCTTAGGACGATAAGAATGAGGAGGCTGTCCTCAGGCCGGGGGACGGCCTTTTGCTTTGTCCTTTCTTTGTCGAAAAAGGGCGATTTTTTAGGGAATGCGCCGCGCCGCGTTCTCCCCTCCGGGCATACGATAGTTACGCGTATCCTATGTTCAAGGAGGGGGGAGCGTGAACAAGCCGATCCCGATGGTTGCCGTGTCGCTGTTCGGTTCGTTTCTGTCGATGTTTGTCGGCAGCGTGGACTCATTTGTCGTGATTTTATTGGCGCTGGTCATTGTCGATTATATTACCGGCATTGTCGCCAGCGCGATGGAAGGGGCATTGTCAAGCCAAGTCGGCTTCCGCGGCATCGCCCGGAAACTGTTGGTTTTCGTGCTGGTGGCGGCGGCACACTTGGTCGATGTGGCGATCGGATGGAACATGCATTTGATTCGCGATGCGATCGTGTTTTTCTACATCGCTAATGAATTCATCTCCATCGTCGAAAACGCCGGCCGGGCCGGCGTTCCGATCCCGTCCGTGCTCCGCAAGGCGATCGAGCTGTTGAAAGATGAAATAAAATAAGCATATTTTTCCCCGATTGCCCCACACTAAACAAAAAGAGCAGAAGAAGGAGTGGACGAAGGTGGCAGACGAACGGAAAAAGACGTATTACGTGTCGATGGCAACTGGGGAAATTTCCCAATTGAAAACCGCGTCGCCGTGGGACTTTCAAATCGAGGCGACTGATGAGGAAATCGCCCGCCTGCGCGAGTATTTCGACCAGAACTACTCGACCGACTGGCAGGCGTTTTGGCGCGCCCACGTGCCGTATATTCAATACCATTACGACCGGGAAAACGATGCGTACGACCGGACGATGGTCGACATTTACAAAATGATTTATGAGCTCGGCAACGACGAAGCGAAAGCACACATCCGCTCGATGGGCATTCTTCCGGACGAACGCGACGCATAAAAAAGCCGCGAAGGAAGCGGCTTTTTTCGGTATAATGGGGAGAGAAAGGAGCGAGTCCGATGCATGAATTTCGCGATTATTACGGGCATCGCGTCCGGCTGGCGTTTACGGCCGATCCGTTTTCCCCCTCCCCCGGTCATGTATGGGTCATTTGCCGCTATGGCGGCCAATGGCTCCTGACCGATCATCCGCGCCGCGGTTTGGAGTTTCCCGGCGGCAAGGTGGAAGAAGGGGAAACAGCGGCGGAAGCCGCGGCCCGCGAAGTGATGGAAGAAACGGGGGGAATCGTCGGCCGGCTTGAATACATCGGCCAATATGAAGTGGAGCCGGATATCGTGAAAAACATGTATTTTGCCGACATCGCTGCGCTCGTCGAGCGGGGGTCGTATTTGGAAACGAACGGCCCGGTGCTGCTTGAGGAGCTGCCGGATGACATCCGCGCCGATTCGCGCTTCAGCTATTTGATGAAAGACGATGTGCTGGCGCTTTCGCTTCTGGAACTCCGGCGGCGCGGCTGGATCGACTGAAACGCGGACGGCTGTCCTTGGAGGGCGAATCGCGGGGCGGTCAACACGCGGGCGGCCAAGAAACCGGCATGGGCGCGCTCAACGACCGTTTCCTCGAACCTGGCGATGTTGGGGCAACGGGAATATAGCGTTTCTCGATTTAATATTCCCCGAAAGGAGCCTCCCACTTCTAAACAAAGTGAAAGCGAGAGATGAAGTTCGGTTAGACGCATCCGGACGTCTGCGAGAACCGCGGGCTGCACGGAGTTCGCTCGGTCCATTTCCCATCATGAGACGGGGCGACCCGAGAAGCCGCTGCTTTGAAGCGAAGCGCAGGCGGCGGGAGCATCCCGCGAAGATGGAACGATCCGTTTACGCCGCCGGCTTTTAGGAGAAAGAAACAGTCTGCAGCGTTTCCCCTGTTGCGAAGATGGCGGTATACAAAAAGAGACGCCCATCCTTCGGTTCGGGACGTCCCTTAACGGCGGCTGCTCCACTTTTTCTCGATGATGGCGACAAGCTGATACATCCCTGTAGACAACAAGGCGACAATGAGCAGGCTCATCAACACAAGGGTGAAGTTGAACACTTGGAAGCCGTAAATGATTAAATACCCAAGCCCTTGCTTGGAGATGAGAAACTCGCCGGTGATGACGCCGACCCAAGCGAGGCCGACGTTCACTTTCAACGTCGAAATGATCGCCGGGAACGACGCCGGCAGCACCGCCTCTTTAAAGCATTGGTAGCGGGTGGCGCCGAACGTCCGCAGCACTTTCAAATAGTTCGGATTAACTTCTTGGAACGCCGAATAGACGACAATCGTTGTGATGATGACCGAAATGACGACGCCCATGGCGATAATCGACGTAAATCCCGGCCCAAGTGCGACGATCAAAATCGGCCCGAGGGCGACTTTCGGCATGGCGTTGAAGACGACCAAATATGGATCGAGCGTTTTCGCCAGGCGCGGAAACCACCAGAGGACCGCGCCGATGAGCGCCCCGCCGGCGGTGCCGATCAGAAAGCCGAGCAACGTTTCAAACAATGTCGCCCACGTGTGGACAAACAGCGAATGATCGCCGAGTTTTTCGCCAAACAGCTTGGCGATGGCGGAGGGCGAACTGAATAGGAGCGGATCGACCCAATGGAAGCGGCTCGCCGCTTCCCAGACGGCGAAAAAGGCGACAAGTAGCGCCGTCTGCCAAAGGCGGATCACTCGCCGCTCTTTGCGCAATGCGGCGAGGTATTCACGGTGCAGCGACTGGATGCGGTCAGGAGCTTGATTCAAGAGCCTCCATCTCCTTCCAAATGGATTGGAACAATGGCGAAAACGCCGGATGCTGGCGGGCGGCAAGCGGCGGGCGGCCGCGCAGTTCATCCGGGATGACAAACGTCCGCACAAGGCGCCCAGGGCGCGGCGAAAACAAGAAAATGCGATCGCTCATGGCGATGGCTTCTTCGATGTCATGGGTGACGAGCACCGCTGTTTTTTCGTATTGTTTTAACGTCTTCCAAACGAGTTCTTCCAGTTTCAGCTTTGTTTGTTGATCGAGGGCGGAAAACGGTTCATCAAGCAAAAGCAGCTTCGGGTCGGTCGCCAACGTGCGCACGAGCGCCGCACGCTGGCGCATGCCGCCGGACAGCTGGCTCGGGTAATACGACTCGACGCCGCCAAGGCCGATCTCCGCCAGCAGAGCGAGCGCCCGTTCTTTGGTTTGAGCAGTTAGCGTTCTAGTCATTTTTAAGCCGAGAAGGATGTTTTCTTCGATTGTTTTCCATGGGAATAGGTAGTCTTGCTGAAGCATGTAGCCGACCGCGCGCCGCGCCGTCGGCGCGGCCATTCCGCTCGGCCAAATCGGTTGGCCTTCGATGTGGACCGCCCCTTCCGTCGGTTCAATCAGCCCAGCGATGATGGACAAAAGCGTCGTTTTGCCGCAGCCGCTTGGGCCGAGAAAGGAAACAAATTCTCCTTTCTCGACGGACAGCGACACATCAACAAGCGCGGTGACGGCGTTCGTTTTCGTCAAATACGTGTGCGAAAGGCGGTCGATCGAAAGAAACATTCCGTTCACCCGCTTTCATTGCGTGTTCATCGCGTTTTTGGCAAACGACGAATCAACAAGCGTGTTCAGGTCGATGCGCTTCGGCAGCTCGCCAGCTTCGGCCATAATGTCTTGCAAGTGATTCCATTCTTCTTCATCCAAAATCGGATCGGTCGCGTATGTGCCTTGGCTTTTGTATCGGTCGACGACTTGTTCAATCAAAGCCAAATCGGTGTCTTTGAAATACGGCTGGATGGCATTCGCCACCTCGGCGGCGCTGTGCGAGTCGACCCATTGCTGCGCCTTATAGATGGCTCTTGTGAATGTTTCAATCACGTCTTTATGCTCTTTCATATAGCTTTGTTTCGCCATGTACGATGTGTACGGGACGCGTCCGGACTCCATGCCGAACGAAGCGACGATATAGCCTTTTCCTTCTTGTTCGAAAAGGCTCGCCGTCGGCTCAAACAGCTGGACGAAATCGCCCGTCCCGCTCGCAAAGGCGTTGGCGATGTTGGCGAAATCGACGTTTTGGATCAGCTTCAAATCCCGATGCGGGTCAATGCCGTGCTTTTTCAGCACATATTCGCCGACCATCTGCGGCATGCCGCCTTTCCGTTGGCCGAGGAACGTGCTTCCTTTCAACATCTCCCACGTAAAGTGGTCGATTTTTTTGCGGGAAACGAGAAACGTCCCGTCGGTTTGCGTGAGCTGCGCGAAATTGATGACGGGATCGTCCGTCCCTTGTGCATACACATAAATGGATGTTTCCGAACCGACCAACGCGATGTCCGCGCCCCCGGAAAGAAGCGTCGTCATCGTTTTGTCGCCGCCCCATGTCGTCGTCAGCTCGACATCGAGCCCCTCTTCCTTGAAGAACCCTTTCGCCAAGGCGACGTACTGCGGCGCGTAAAAAATCGAACGCGTCACTTCGGCGAGGCGCACAGTTTTAAGCGGTTTTTTTCCTTCGTCGGCGCCGTTGCTGCAGGCAGCGAGCGGCAAAAGGAGAAGAAGCGAACACAACCATGCGATCCATTTTTTCATGCGGCTTACCCCCTTTTCGTCCACGTGCGGTGAACATTGGTTTCACCTTATCGTATGCAGGAGGGAAAAATGTGTGAATGCCTAGAAAAAATAGGCGGTCGGCCGAGAACAGGTGGCGGTCGGGCCGTTCCTCGCACTCGAGGGCTTTTTCAAGTTGATGCTCTTCCAAGGGCGGCATGCAAGAGCGGCGAGGCAGTCGGACATCCCCACTTGTCCTAATGAAAGAAGGCGTTGGGGGATGATGACGGGTGGTTCGCACATCATCTGTTTTCGCGTAGGAAGGAGGCAGGCGTATGGACGGGGACATCATCGACCAATACCGGTTTCCGTCGCCGCATCCGGGAATCGATGTGTTCGTTGTCACCTATATGTCCCAAGGGCTGAAGGTGAAAGGGTTTTTCGCGGTGCCGAAAGGAAACGGCGTGTACGACGGGTTTTTATATTTGCGCGGCGGGATCAAAAACGTCGGGCAGGTGCGAGTGCCGCGCCTCATCGAGTTCGCGTCGCGCGGATTTGCCGTCTTCGCCCCGCTTTACCGCGGCAACGGAGGCGGGGAAGGGAACGAAGATTTCGCCGGCGACGATCGCTATGACGCATTTGCCGGGTTTGAGCTTCTTCGCCGCCACCCGCTCGTCCACCCGGGGCGCGTCCATCTGTTCGGCTTCTCGCGCGGCGGGGCGATGGCGCTTCATGCCGCCCTTATGGCGGAAAAGGTCTGTTCAGTCGCAGTTTGGGGAGGGGTGACCGATATGGCGCTTACGTATCAAGAGAGGCCAGACTTGCGGCGGATGATGAAGCGCGTCATCGGCGGGACGCCGAACAAATGCCCAGAGCGCTATCGGCACCGCACGCCGCTCTACCATTTGGAGCGGCTCAAGGCCCCGGTGCTCATCATCCACGGCGGACGTGATGAGAACGTATCGATTGAGCACGCTTGGCGGCTGGAACGGCGGTTGAAGCAGCTCGGCAAACCGGTGACCGCATGGTACTTCCCCACGTTCACCCACTATTTTCCGCCGCCAGCCAACCGCAAGACGGTGCAAAGGCTTACACAATGGATGAAACAACAGCCGACGGTGTGATACGATACGAGTAGAAAGGCGGCGCGGCCGCCAACGAATCGATGGGCAGCCAAGGAGGTTGAAATCATATGGGCATGCCGATGGAAGTGCAGACGGTCATTGTGACCAAAGGGAAGGAACAGCGCGTTCAAGGAAATGTGTTTGTGCTGGAAAAAGACGGATACCGCTTGTATCCGCTCGACGTGCCGCTTGAAGTGCGCCGGACCGTACAAAGCGAAGCGAGCGGCATCGCGGTCGTGAAAAAGCTCGAGTGGGAAGACAACCGGACGACGGTGACGTACGAGCTCGTCAGCCTGTATTCGACGAATTGAATGCGGGAGACCGCGGAGCCGCACCGAATGGGGCGGCCGACTAAACGGGGAATGGGAGCGCAAACGGAAGAACGGTTTGCGCTCCCTGTTTTGGAAGCGAGGGAAAACTAGGCCGCTTGCCCCGATTCCGGCCGTAACAGCGAAACGGATGAAAAAGTTCGGGGAAAAGCAGGAGTTGGGCCGGAAGAAAGCGAATAGGATGCAATGAATTTGATATCGAAAGGAGGGAAAACGTGGCCAAACAGCGAATCGATCACGACCGGTTGTTCAAGGAGCTGCTGTCGACGTTTTTCGAAGACTTTTTGCTTCTTTTCTTTCCTGACGTGTACGAGCACATCGACGTTCACCATCTCTCTTTCCTCTCCGAAGAGCTGTTCACCGACGTGACAGCCGGGGAGAAGCACCGCGTCGACTTGTTGGTCGAAACAAAGGTAAAAGGGGAAGACGGGCTCGTCATCGTTCACGTCGAACATCAAAGCTATAAGCAGCGGACGTTCCCCGAGCGAATGTTCCTCTACTTCAGCCGCTTGTTTCAAAAACACCGCCGCCGCATCCTCCCGATTGCCATCTTCAGCTACGACGAACGCCACGACGAACCTTCCTCATTGATGATTCAATTTCCATTTTTGACGGTTCTTGACTTCCGCTTTCTGACGGTGGAACTGCGCAAACTGCCGTGGCGCGAGTACATCCGCCGTGACAATCCGGTTGCCGCCGCCTTGTTAAGCAAAATGGGGTATAATGAAAGCGAGAAGGTGGAAGTGAAAAAGGAGTTTTTGCGCATGCTAGTCCGCCTCGAGCTCGATGAGGCGAAGCAGCGGCTGTTGTTTGGGTTTTTTGAAACGTATTTGCGGTTGTCCGAAGCGGAGGAAATCCAACTGCGAAACGAGGTGAGCCAAATGGAGACGAAGGAAGCGAAACAAGTGATGGAGCTCATCATCTCATACGAACAGCGGGGAATCGAGAAAGGCATTCAACAAGGAGTCAAACAAGGAATCGAACAAGGGTTGAAACAAGGAATAAAGCAAGGGATGAAGCAAGGGATGAAGCAAGGGATTGAACAGGGACGTCAAAAAGGGATCGAGGAAGGGAAAATCGACATCGCGAAGAAAATGTTGGCGAAAGGGTACGATGTCGACACGGTCCACGAGCTGACCGGGCTGCCGGCGGAAAAGATTGAACAGCTGAAGAAGTAAACCCGCCTTCGCATTGTCGTCGACCCCCAATCGTGCAAAAACCCCGGGGGATCGACGACAATCATTTTATGCGTTCGAACCTTACGGCCATCGAGGGTAAAGTCTATTGACAGAATTTGTCGGCGACGTTCATCGTCCCGATTGGCGTTTTGATTCTAATGTTGAAAAGGCAGGGGCGCAAACAATCCTTCGGTTTGCACTCTGCCATATGATTAAGCAAGACTGATTCCTTTGCTTTGTTCTGAAATAAAGTGATCATTTACAGAGGGAGCTCACAAAATAGTTCCCGTGATTTCTCCTTTTTGGTTCTCCTTATAACTCCAGATTTTTCGCTGACGATAACTGATCCAGCCGCTGATCAAAAAGCAGCAAACAGACAAATAAAATGAAAAACGAATCCCGTAAACATCGGCGATAAAGCTCATTAACAATGTGGAAATTCCGAATGTTACGGAACTAATGACTCCCTGCACGGAAAAAACATGAGGCAGAGCGTCCATCCGGGCATTTTTTTGCAGAATCGTCTGAAGGCAAATCACCTTCCATTGTTCGATGATCCCGTACAGGGCGGAATACAGAAGCGCCAGCGCACCGTGCGTCGTTGTGCCAAATAACAGTGTGACAATAGCGATACAAAACGGGCCAAACAATACAAAAAATTGCTGATTTTTTTCAACCGATTGACTAAACTTAACGCTTAACAATCCCCCTATCACCATGCCGCCAAAGAAAACAGAGTTAATATATCCCCACCATTCCTCTCCTACATGTAATTGTTCTTTCACATACATATAAAGGATGGCCGAAATCCAGACCCCATTTCCGATTCCTTCAAAAAATGACATGAAGCTAATCGATTTAGCGTGCACATTTCTCCACGTGTATTCCCATCCTAGACTGATCGAAAGGAGAAAGTTCTTTAGGCCTTTGCCTTGAGCCGTCTTCTTCTTTGTATGTTCTTGTATATGCAACAGAAACATGAGAATGCTTGAGACGACATAGAACAATAAGGTGATATTGATTAAAAGGAACGGCGACCCTACACTGACAATCAAACTCCCAATCGGCCATGCGCTAAGTTTGATGAATTGGTCTAACGTGTTTACAAAACTGTTGGCTTTCAAGATTTCCTCCTTGGAAACGATAAAAGGAACGAGGGAGTTTTTAATCGGATTATTGATCCCATCTAAAAAAGCGATCAATGATACAAAAACATAAACGATCGCAGTGTAATGTTCCGCACCCCAGTGCAAAAACAGCGAGAGAAAAAGCAGCAGAAATGTTTTACACATTTGTCCGTAGGACAATAACGTTTTTAGTTTATATTTTTCGAAAAATATCGGTGCGACGATTCCGCTAATAAATAACGACAATGTAACGAAAAAAGGGACTAATGCGGCAGCCATGGCTTTCGATGTCAAATGATATAGGTAAGAGACAACGGAAACAATGTAGAACACATCTCCGAAATTCGCGAAAGATTGTCCGATCCAAAGGAAATGAAATGGTTTCTTTTTCATGACCTCAATCCTCTCTTTGATCATCGAAACGACTGGTGATGGAATAGTCAAAATGAACCAAAAATCAGATCTTCAGTCTTTGATGAAACTGGCTTTTTGCCACGCCCCAAAACGATGGAGCGAAGGAAAACGGGTTGATTTTCAACAATCTGCTAAAGGTAAATGGATATACTGAAGCAATGGAAGCCTCCCCCTTATTCTGTTTAGAGTATCTTGAAAATCAAAAGGCCTTTAGACAGAGCATATCATGCTGCTGGAGTTTCTATAGGAATTATGCATCTTGATCACTTGTTTAATGATACTAAAAATTGTGATAAGTATATGAATGATTTGCGGAAAACAGTTGGAGAAATAGAAGTAAGAACACAATTCTTGGGGAAACAGGGAGTAAAAACTTTAGAAATAATGCGCAAGTTCATTAATCATCCATCTTTTGATGACATTACGTATTCCTTGCAGAACTCATGGCCATTGCGGCAAATGAAAACACAGAAGCTCATTGCGTTTGCTCGAGTCTGGTTGTTTGAGGCGAATGAAACGGACCGACGTACAGAAATGTCTAACGATTCAGTGTCGGAGACGAAAGCAGAGGAAAGAACAGAAAAACCGGCCGAACAGGATGTTCCCTGTCCGGCCGGGTTCTTGTTACACGAGCGGTCCGCCGAGTTTTTCGATCGTCGGGTCGATATGGGCGAACTTTCGGAAGTTGGCGCGGAACTTTTGCGCCAGCTCTTTTGCTTTTTGTTCGTATGCTTGTTTGTCAGCCCATGTGTTTTGCGGCTGCAGGACGTCATCCGGCACGCCCGGGACGCGGGTCGGGATGGCGAGGCCGAAAATCGGGTCTTGCACCGTTTCGACGTTGTCGAGCTCCCCTTCGACGGCGGCTTGCACCATCGCCCGGGTGTGGGCGAGCTTCATGCGGCTGCCGACGCCGTACGGCCCCCCTGTCCAGCCGGTGTTGACCAAAAAGACGCGGACGTTGTGTTCGGCGATTTTTTGCCCGAGCATTTCCGCGTATTCGACGGCCGGGCGCGGCAAAAACGGTGCGCCGAAGCACGTTGAGAACGTTGCTTCCGGTTCGGTGACGCCGCGTTCGGTGCCGGCGAGTTTGCTTGTGTAGCCGCTTAAGAAATGGTACATCGCCTGTTCACGCGTCAGCTTGCTGATCGGCGGCAGGACGCCGAACGCATCGGCTGTCAAAAACACGATCGTGGACGGATGGCCGGCGACGCTCGGGTCGATGATGTTTTGGATCGCCTGAAGCGGGTAGGCGGCGCGTGTGTTTTCCGTCAGCGTGCCGTCGTCGTAATTCGGCACCCGCGTCGCGTCATCGAGAACGACGTTTTCGAGCACCGCGCCGAAGCCGATGGCGTCAAAAATTTGCGGCTCTTTCTCGCGCGATAGGTTGATGCATTTCGCATAGCAGCCGCCTTCGATGTTGAAAATGCCGCGGCTTGACCAACCGTGTTCGTCATCGCCGATCAAGCGGCGGTTCGGGTCGGTCGAGAGCGTCGTTTTTCCCGTTCCCGACAAGCCGAAAAAGAGGGCGACGTCGCCTTCCTGCCCGACGTTGGCCGAGCAGTGCATCGGCAGGATGCCTTGTTCCGGCAGCACATAGTTCATGACCGAGAAAATCGATTTTTTCATTTCGCCGGCATACTCGGTGCCGCCGATCAACACGGTGCGCCGTTCAAACGAGATGATGATGAACGCTTCCGAGCGCGTCCCGTCCACCTTCGGGTCGGCTTTAAAGTTCGGCGCGCAAATGACGGTGAATTGCGGCTCGTGCGCGGCGAGCTCCTCGGCGCTCGGGCGGATGAACAGCTGATGGACGAACAAGTTGTGCCAGGCGAATTCGTTGACGACTTGAATCGGCAGCCGGTATTTCGGATCGGCGCCGGCAAAGCCTTTAAAGACGAACAGTTCATCTTGTTTCATTAAATAATCGAGCACTTTGTCGTACAGTTTCTCAAACGTTTCCGGAGACATCGGCTGGTTGACCGTTCCCCAGTCGATCGTTTGCTTCGTGGACGGTTCTTCGACGATGTATTTGTCTTTCGGCGACCGCCCCGTGTACTTGCCGGTTGTCACGGCAACCGCCCCGGTGTGGGTCAGCCGTCCTTCGTTCCGCTGCAATACTTTCTCGACGAGCTCGGCGACGGACAATTGGTGATGTACGTACGGTTTTTGCAGCAATACATCCAGCTTATTTGTCATGTTTGCGATCCCCATGTTCACAACCTGCCTTCTTTTTGTAATCACTCTTGAAAATAGTATAACACATTTTTATTAATAGTCCATACTAATTGTGTGGGTTTTTTTGAACTTATTTTGCCTATTTTTCAGATTTTGCACGCTCTCCCGCCTGTGCTTCAAGCGGGAGGCGGCCGTTCCCGGGTTGTCTTACTGTCTTGCTATTAAGGAAGCAGGCAGTGATGACCCAAATCGGCAATACGTTTGCCAAATCCGCCTCGTCTTGTTCAAGCATGCAGCCGGAAGCGGCACGTTTATATAGACGCGCTCCCCTCCTATACAAAAGAAAGGGGCTGCGTTTAGCTTCCCTTTGTTTTATGGAGGCAAGGGAAAGGCGCTCATTCCTCCTTTGCTTGGGTTCGTGCGCGGAAGCGGGATGATAAAAAATTCACTTCTGCGGTTGACTTTGTTCCTTCAATTGCGATAAGATAATTCATTGAACGGATACTCTTATCCCGAGCCGGTGGAGGGACAGGCCCGATGAAGCCCAGCAACCGTCACAACTGGACATGTGTGAAATGGTGCTAACCTGTGGCAAGGCGCAGTCCTTGAACGATAAGAGTGAAAGGAAGCAATACGATTGCCATGACCTTTCCTCAGCCGTTACAGGAAAGGTTTTTTATATTGCGAAGGGAAAAAGGGAAATGAGTTCCGTGTCGCCACATTATGTTAAGAGGAGGAAACAAACCGAATGTCAGCCAAACGCCGCTTGTTTACGTCAGAGTCTGTGACAGAAGGACATCCGGATAAAATTTGCGACCAAATTTCTGATGCCATTTTGGATGCCATTTTGGAAAAAGACCCGAACGCCCGTGTCGCTTGCGAAACGAGCGTGACGACCGGGCTGGTGCTCGTGAGTGGGGAAATCACAACATCAACGTACGTGGACATTCCGCGCATCGTCCGCGATACGGTCCGGGAGATCGGCTACACGCGCGCCAAATACGGATTTGACGCCGATACGTGCGCGGTGCTGACGTCGATTGACGAACAGTCGCCAGACATTGCGATGGGGGTGGACCGGGCGCTTGAGGCGCGCGAAGGTCAGATGACTGACGAGGAAATTGAAGCGATCGGCGCCGGCGACCAAGGATTGATGTTTGGGTTCGCCTGCAATGAGACGGAAGAATTGATGCCGCTGCCGATTTCGCTTGCGCACCGCTTGGCGCGTCGATTGGCGGAAGTGCGTAAAACGGACGTCTTGCCGTACTTGCGGCCGGACGGGAAAACGCAAGTGACGATCGAATACGATGAAAACGGCAAACCGGTGCGCGTCGATACGATCGTCGTGTCCGCGCAGCACCATCCGGAAATTACGCAAGAGCAAATCGAGCGCGACATTAAGGAGCATGTCATCAAACCGGTCGTGCCGGCCGAGCTGCTTGATGAGAACACGAACTATTTCATCAACCCGACAGGACGGTTTGTCATCGGCGGTCCGCAAGGGGATGCTGGGCTGACGGGGCGGAAAATCATTGTCGACACGTACGGCGGCTACGCCCGCCATGGCGGCGGCGCGTTCTCGGGCAAAGACCCGACGAAAGTCGACCGCTCGGCGGCGTATGCGGCCCGCTATGTGGCGAAAAACATCGTTGCGGCAGGACTGGCCGACAAATGCGAAGTGCAGCTCGCCTACGCGATCGGCGTCGCCCGTCCGGTATCGATTTCCATTGATACGTTCGGCACCGGCAAAGTGTCGGAAGACATTTTGATTGAGGTCGTGCGCAGCAACTTCGATCTCCGCCCGGCGGGCATCATCAAAATGCTTGACCTGCGCCGCCCGATTTACAAACAGACGGCCGCTTACGGGCATTTCGGGCGTACGGACATCGACTTGCCGTGGGAGCGCACTGATAAAGCGACGACGCTGAGAGAACAAGCGCTGGCGCTGGCGAACAAGTAAGGCCGGACGGCGCGGATGCGCGAGTCGTTTCAGGCGTCGGCAAACGCAACAGAACAAGAGCTGCCGGATTACGGCAGCTCTTGTTCGTGAGGACGCGCGGCTTGCTGCAGCGCTTTGTAATATTGCCCTTTTTCCACATATTCGCGGCGGATGCGCTCCATTTCGCGGAGGTCGTCTTCCGTCAGTTCGCGGACGACTTTGGCCGGGCGGCCGAGGGCGAGCGTGTTGGGCGGAATTTTTTTGCCCGGCGGCACTAAACTGCCGGCGCCGATAAACGCGCCTTCCCCGATTTCCGCGCGGTCCAAAATGATTGAGCCCATGCCGATGAGCGCGTTTTTGCGAACGATGGCGCTGTGCAAAATGACTTGATGGCCGACCGTCACCCCGTCTTCAATGATAAGCGGATTGTTTGGACTTTGATGCAAAATTGAGTTATCTTGGATATTGACCCGGTTGCCGATCACCGTCGGCGCCACGTCGCCGCGGATGACGGTATTGAACCAAATGCTCGTCTCTTCGCCGATCACGACATCGCCGGTGATCGTCACATAGTCGGCGATAAAGGCGGAGGCGGCGATTTGCGGCGTTTTTCCTTTGTACGGATAGATCATGGGCGTTCGTTCCTTTCTGTTGCAAAATCGATCGTTCACCATGTATTGTACAACGCTGCGTCCAAATCGCCAACGAAAGCGAGCGCGCCTAATCGGGATTGGTGAAAAACGTTTCGTTTCGCCCGATGAGTGGTTGGGATCGGGGAAGAAGATCCGATTTCACAAAGCTTCTCAACGTGAGAAGAACCGTTGTTGAGCGGCTTTTTCACTCCGTCGCCAACCCTTTTATGGTTTGCCCCGGCCGCATTGATGGCAATACTGGAAGACGAGATCGCAAGCTGTTCAGACGCGAAACAATTTTGGTTGCCGATAAGATGGAAATGCTAGGAGACGAGACCATGGTGTTTGCACCTGAGGTGAGCCGATTGAACATTCCGAAAAACCCCATCTCCTTGATGAAAATGGTGTATCGTGACGTGCTTCCGCTTGTCCACCGCGAGCTTGCCTATTGGCGGCGCCAGGCCGAGCGCATTCCCGACCCGGAGCTTCGGCGCCAGGCCTTGGCGAGCATCGCGTCGAAAACGTTCCATTGCGAAGGCGGCTCCATTTTGGCGCTTTTGGCCGGAGAAAACATGGAGGATTGCATCCGCTTTATCGTGGCTTACCAGACGATCAGCGATTATTTGGATAATTTGTGCGACCGCAGCACCTCGCTTGATCCGCTCGACTTTCGCGCCTTGCACGATTCAATGCCGGACGCGTTGACAATCGGCGCCGAGCCGTCGAACTATTACCGCCATCGCCGCGAGCAGGAAGACGGCGGCTATTTGCCGGCGCTCGTCCGCACGTGCCAAGAGGTGCTCGAGACGGTGCGCCATTATGAGACGATCGCCCCGTTTTTACATGAGTTGGCCGGATATTATTGCGACTTGCAAGTACATAAACATGTCGAAGCGAGCGAGCGGGTGCCGCGGTTGGAGAAATGGTTCGCGCAATACAAAGACGCCTTGCCGCCGATGGAGTGGTATGAGTTTTCCGCCTGCTCCGGTTCGACGCTCGGCATTTTCTGTCTCGTCGCCTATGCGTTTGGCGAATCGCTGCCGCTGGAGATGGCGAGACAAGTGCGCGACGGTTATTTTCCATACATTCAAGGGCTGCACATTTTGCTCGACTATTTGATCGATCAAGAGGAAGATCGAGCCGGCGGCGATTTGAATTTTTGCTTTTACTATCCGAATGAAACGGTGATGCTTGAGCGGCTTTGCCATTTCATCGAAGAGGCCGACCGCCATGTCGGCGCCCTTCCGCACGGCCAGTTTCACCGCCTTATTCACCGAGGGCTTCTTGGGTTGTATTTGTCGGATGCCAAGGTGAAAAAGCAACGCGGTCTGCACCGGCTGGCGCGCCGGCTCGTCCGCGCCGGCGGGGCGGCGTCGATGTTTTTTTATTGGAACGGAAAAGCGTACCGCTTTTGGCAGGAGCAACAAAAACGGCTGTCCTTTTCGTAAGGGCAGCCGTTTGCTTGTACTGGCGAGAGCAGTGGTTCGTCGGCGGATCGGACGGAATCAGGCGCCCCCATCCGCCCGATTCTCGAGTGCGATCAAAAACGGCGGGTTGTTTTGCCGATTGATGAATTCGTATTTCAAGGCATGGACGCGCCGTTGATCAAGAAAGCGGACGTAATCAAGGAGCGCGTCGCGTTCGCGCTTTCCTTCCGGATGGCCGTGGTAGACGACAAGAACGATGACGCCGCCCGGCTTCATGACGGAAAGCAACTGGCGGACCGCTTCGATCGTCGATTCCGGCTTGGTGGCGATTTGCTTATTGCCGCCCGGCAAATAGCCGAGGTTGAACACGGCGCCGGCGATGCGTCCGTGAACGGAGTCGGGGAGCGTTTCGAGCAGCAGGCTATGGCTTGTCTGAAACAGCGTCACCCGCCCGTCCAGCCCGTGTTCGGCGAGGCGGGCTCTGGCCGCCGCGATCGCTTCGGCTTGAATATCAAAACCAAACACATGCCCGCGCTCCCCGACGAGCTCGGCTAAAAAGACGGTGTCATGGCCGTTGCCAACCGTCGCATCGACGGCGATGTCGCCTTCTTCGAGCGCGCCGTCTAGCAAAAAACGGGCAAACGGCAAAATATTCATGATGGCCATGCGTTTGCCACCCCCTGTTCGCGCCGCTTTCCTTGAAAGCTGTCCCGCCGCTTGAGTTCAGCGTCAATGGCGTTTAGCCCTTCCCATTTGTTGACGCTCCACATCGGGCCAAAATCGCCCGATCTGGCGGCGCTGCAAAACGTGCAGTCGCCATACGTCACCGTCCCGTCGCGGTTCGGGCAGTCAAACCTGCCGTCAAGGGCGACTTTGAACACGTTTTGGCCGAACGTTTGCCGCAAATGGCAGTTCCATGTGTGATACCGTTTTCCGTCGGCGGCATATGGAAATGGGATTGCGTTTGTCACGGCCGTTCTCTCCTTGTGCTGAAATGGCATCATCCTTGCATTGTACCACGGATGGCGGCAAAAAGCGACTGTTGCCAATCATTGACGTGATACAGATGAAAGCGTCGGCGCATAGTAAAGATGAGGGAACATCATGAAAAGAGGTGAGCGCATGGCGACAAGACAATCGGTGGAAGAATTTTTGCAGCGGTGCGAAGACGTCATCCGCTTTGCGAAAGAACAATATACGGAAGCGCAAAAGCAAGAGCACTACAACATCACGGAATACACAAACGCCCAGCAAATGCTTGAGCAGACAGTCAACGATTTGGCTCACTTGGCGCGAAGTTGCAACGCCCAGCAGCGCGAACAGCTGCATCGGATGCGGCTTCAGCTTGAGCAGCTGCAAAACGAGATGATCTTGCTTGACCGATGAAACAAGAGCTTTGCACGATGGCCGCTATCGAAGGTCCTGGTGCATAACAAGCGGATGTTGCCTGACCGGTGAAACGGAAAGCAACCGCAGGGCGGCTGTCTGCTTGATGGCGAACACAAGGAGGAACAAGGAATGAAGCGACGTCTGAAACAAACGAACCCGGAGCAAAAAACGCGCAACGGTCACAACAACAACGATTTGGAACTCGGCCAAGACTTTGATCCGGTGAAACTGGCGAAAAAACAGTATGAACAAACAGGTGGCCAGCCGGCCCGCTCCAAGCAGCGGAACGGGTGATGCGCCGCTGTCCGTGAGGGCGCCATGCCGCCCTCTTTTTTTTGATTGCTTTTTTTCGCTTTCCCACATACAATTAGTTTGGGAGTCGAAATAGCAGACGAAAAGGATGATGACCGATGCCCCGCGCTCTTTGGTGGCTGCTTGTCGGCATGGCGCTCAATGTCACAGGAGCGTCGTTTTTATGGCCGCTAAATACCATTTATTTGCATGAACAGCTCGGCCAGCCGCTCGCCGTAGCGGGAGCGGTGCTGATGCTCAACTCCGGCGGCAGCGTCATCGGCAGCTTGCTCGGTGGCATGTTGTTTGACCGGATCGGCGGGTTTCGCACGCTCGTGTCCGGAGCGTGCCTGACGATGGCGGCGCTTGCCGGTTTGGGCGTCTGGCATGGTTGGCCGCATTATGCCGTCTGGCTGGCGCTTGTCGGCATCGGCAACGGCGTCGTCTTTCCGGCGGCGTCGGCGTATGTCGGGGCGGTTTGGCCGGAAGGGGGACGGCGGGCATTCAACGCCTTGTATGTGGCGCAAAACATCGGCGTCGCCGCCGGCTCGGCGCTTGGCGGCGTTGTCGCCTCGCATTCGTTTGCGCTCGTGTTTTGGGCGAACGTTTGGCTGTATGCCGCTTTTTTGGCGACGGTCGTCATTGGGCTGCGGCGCATGCCGCTGCCGCCGCTGCGGAGAAAAGAGCGGAAGCGCCGAACGGGGGACGGGGCGCCCCGGGCGCACATCCGCGCCCTTGTCCTTCTTTGCGCCGGCTATGGATTATGCTGGATGAGCTACGTCCAATGGTCGACGACGATCGCCGCCTATACGCGCGAGCTTTCCATTCCGGTTCATCACTACAGCTTGCTTTGGACGATCAACGGCGCCTTGATCGTGCTCGGCCAGCCGCTGTTGGCGCCGTTGGTCCGCCGCTTTATGCCGGGGATGAAGCGGCAGATCGCCATCGGGTTCGCCGTTTTCACCATCTCGTTTGCGATATTGTTTGGCGCGGATTCACTTTTGCAATTTGCGACGTCGATGGTTGTGCTCACGATCGCCGAAATGATCGTCTGGCCGGCGATTCCGGCGGCGGTGAACGAGCTGGCGCCGCTGGGGAGAGCCGGGTTTTACCAAGGGATCGTCAACGGCACGGCCACGGCTGGACGGATGATCGGGCCGGTCCTCGGCGGGTGGGTCGCCGATGCGTTCGGAATGAAACCGCTCATCGGATTGCTTGTCGCCTTCGCTCTGCTGGCCGCCGGCTCGGCGCTCGTGTATGACCGGGGGCTGCCGAAGCGGGCGGAAAAGGCGGGGGAAAAAACGGCTGTGACCGTCTAGTTTTCCGCTTGCAATCGATCGACAAATTTTTTACAATAATAATAAATTTGTCATCATAAAGCGAACAACGGTGAAGAGGAATAGTAGCGGGCTTGATGGACGGCAGAGAGTTGACGGTCGGTGCGAGTCAACCGAAGTCAATCCGCGAACTCGCCTCGGAGTTGCCGGCGTGAACGGCTGCGGCCGATAACGCCGGCCGTGAATCTGCGTTAAGGAACAAAGCGGGTGCGCCGTTTGGCGCGCCAAAAAGGGTGGTACCGCGGGAAGCGCGCCTCTCGTCCCTTTGCTGTGGGGATGGGGGGTTTTTTTGTACATATTTTCGTCTATGATGCAAGTAGAACTGGATAGGAGGAGTGCTGAGATGAGCTTCAACCACCGCGAAATTGAACAAAAATGGCAGGACTATTGGGAGAAAAACAAAACGTTCCGCACGCCCGATGATGACGACAAGCCGAAGTTTTATGTGCTCGACATGTTCCCGTATCCGTCCGGCGCCGGCTTGCACGTCGGCCATCCGGAAGGATATACGGCAACCGACATTTTGGCGCGCATGAAGCGGATGCAAGGGTACAACGTCCTTCACCCGATGGGCTGGGACGCATTTGGGCTGCCGGCCGAGCAATATGCGCTTGACACCGGAAACGACCCGGCGGAGTTTACGCAAAAAAACATCGACAACTTCCGCCGGCAGATCAAATCGCTCGGGTTCTCATACGACTGGGACCGTGAAATCAACACGACCGACCCGAATTATTACAAATGGACGCAATGGATTTTCTTGAAGCTGTATGAAAAAGGGCTCGCCTACATGGATGAAGTGCCGGTCAACTGGTGCCCGGCGCTCGGCACCGTGCTGGCGAACGAGGAGGTCATCAACGGCCGGAGCGAGCGCGGCGGACATCCGGTCATTCGCAAGCCGATGCGGCAATGGGTGTTGAAAATCACCGCCTACGCCGACCGGCTGCTCGAAGACTTAGAAGAGCTCGACTGGCCGGAAAGCATTAAGGAAATGCAGCGCAACTGGATTGGCCGTTCGGAGGGAGCGGAAATCGAGTTCGCCGTCGACGGCCATGACGAAACGTTCACCGTCTTCACGACGCGGCCCGATACGCTGTTTGGCGCGACGTACACCGTCTTGGCGCCGGAGCATCCGCTCGTGGAAAAAATCACAACGCCGGAGCAAAAACCGGCCGTTGAGGCGTATTTGCAGGAAGTTGAGCGGAAAAGCGATCTTGAGCGCACCGATTTGGCGAAAGAAAAAACGGGCGTGTTCACCGGCGCGTACGCCATTCACCCGGTCACCGGCGATCGGCTTCCGATTTGGATCGCTGACTACGTCTTGATGGGCTACGGCACTGGGGCGATCATGGCCGTGCCGGCGCACGACGAGCGCGACTATGAATTCGCGAAAACATTCCACTTGCCGATCAAAGAAGTCGTTGCCGGCGGGAATATCGAAAAGGAAGCGTACACCGGAGATGGTGAGCATATCAACTCCGAGTTTTTAAACGGCTTGAACAAGCAGGAAGCGATCGACAAAATGATCGCCTGGCTTGAGGAGCATGGCAAAGGGCGGAAAAAAGTGTCGTACCGGCTGCGCGACTGGCTGTTCAGCCGCCAGCGCTACTGGGGCGAGCCGATTCCGATCATCCATTGGGAAGACGGCACGATGACGCCGGTGCCGGAAGAGGAATTGCCGCTTGTGTTGCCGAAAACGGATGAAATCCGTCCGTCGGGAACGGGCGAGTCGCCGCTGGCCAACATCGAAGAATGGGTCAATGTTGTCGACCCGAAAACCGGGAAAAAAGGGCGGCGCGAAACGAACACGATGCCGCAATGGGCTGGAAGCTGCTGGTATTATTTGCGCTACATCGACCCGCACAACGACAAGCAGCTCGCCGATCCGGAAAAGCTGAAAAAGTGGCTGCCGGTCGACGTCTACATCGGCGGGGCGGAGCACGCGGTCTTGCATTTGCTTTATGCCCGCTTCTGGCATAAGTTTCTTTATGACCTTGGCATCGTGCCGACGAAAGAACCGTTCCAAAAGCTGTTCAACCAAGGGATGATTTTAGGCGAAAACAACGAAAAAATGAGCAAATCAAAAGGCAATGTCGTCAACCCGGACGACATCATCGAAAGCCATGGGGCCGACACCTTGCGGCTGTATGAAATGTTCATGGGGCCGCTTGAGGCGTCGATCGCTTGGTCGACGAAAGGGCTTGACGGGGCGCGGCGCTTTCTCGACCGCGTCTGGAGGCTCTTTGTCACCGAGAATGGCGAACTGAACCCGAACATTGTCGACGAACCGGCAAACGATACGCTCGAGCGCATCTATCACCAAACGGTGAAAAAAGTGACGGAAGACTACGAATCCTTGCGCTTTAACACCGCCATTTCGCAGCTTATGGTGTTCATCAACGAAGCGTACAAAGCGGAGCAAATGAAAAAAGAATACATGGAAGGCTTCGTCAAGCTCTTGTCGCCGGTCTGCCCGCACATCGGCGAGGAGCTGTGGCAAAAGCTTGGCCACACGGACACGATCGCCTATGAACCGTGGCCGACGTATGATGAAACGAAGCTTGTGGAAGACGTCGTGGAAATCGTCGTGCAAATCAACGGCAAAGTGCGGTCGCGCTTGCACGTGCCAGTTGACTTGCCAAAAGAAGCGCTCGAGGAGCGGGCGCTCGCCGATGAAAAAATCAAAGAGCAGCTTGAGGGCAAAACCGTGCGCAAAGTGATCGCCGTCCCCGGCAAGCTCGTCAATATCGTCGCCAACTGATGATGAGGGCGGGCTTCGGCCCGCTCCCTATCCACCAACGAAAGGGGTCGATCTGCCATGGAAGAGATCAAGGAAATCACGCCGGCTGAAGTGAAAGAAAAACTCGAACGCGGGGAAAAGCTGAACATTGTCGATGTGCGCGAAGACGAGGAAGTCGCCCTCGGCATGATCCCCGGCGCCAAACATATTAAAATGGGCGACATCCCCGATCGGCTTGAGGAATTCGACCGCAACGAAGAATATATTTTCGTCTGCCGCTCCGGACGGCGGAGCGAAAACGTCTGCCGCTACTTGCAAGAGCTTGGCTATCGCGTCCGCAACATGACGGGCGGCATGCTCGAGTGGGAAGGCGAAACAGTGCCGAAGCGATAAGCGCTTCCGGCTCAAAGAACAGGGCATGGCGGCGGGCCGTCATCCAAGTGATCCCGTTTTTGTCGAGACCAAAACGACGGAACGTGTCAGCGGATGGGAAATGGATCCATCCGAACGGCCCCGTTCAGTCAAGAGGCAGAGGAATGGCTGGCTGCCGCGGGCCTTTTCATGCGTCGGCGGCTTGCGCTTCCCCGGTCCGCTTGCGGGGTAGGAGCGAAAAAGCGTCCCAGCTTTTTGGGGCGCTTTTTCCATTTTGTTTTAGTACCAAAGTGTGATGCAAGAAAAAAAAGTATTGGAAGTTTTTTGGGCTTTTATATTATTGTCAAGAAAAATATGACGACGCCTTGCATTGTTATCAAAAGGCAGAAGAGTTGTTGAAGGGGGAATGGAAAACGAGCGGGGAGGAGGCCGATTTGGCTTACTTGTCGGCGCTTGCATAAAGATCAATCGTTTTTTCGCTTGGCAGCTTCGCTGTCGGTCGTGTTTCACTTTGGCTGTTTTGTCGCAGGCCGACGTATTCCTCGTATTATGGCTACTACTATTTGCAAGACAATACGCGCGGCAGCGGCATTTTTACGTATGACGGACGAAACCGCACCGTTTTGCCCGGCAGCTTATGGGCCGATGTCGACAACCAATTTTTCGCCAGCTATGACGCGGCGGCCGTGGACGCCCATTATTACGCCGGTGTCGTGTATGATTACTACAAAAATGTGCACGGCCGGCTGAGCTATGACGGCAGCAACGCCGCCATCCGTTCGACCGTCCATTACGGCCGCGGCTACAACAACGCGTTTTGGAACGGTTCGCAAATGGTGTACGGCGATGGCGACGGACAGACGTTTTTGCCGTTTTCCGGCGGCATTGACGTCGTTGGGCATGAGCTGACCCATGCGGTGACGGATTATACGGCCGGGCTTGTTTACCAAAACGAATCCGGCGCCATCAATGAAGCGATGTCCGATATTTTCGGCACGCTCGTGGAGTTCTACGCCAACCGCAACCCGGACTGGGAGATCGGCGAAGACATTTACACGCCGGGAATTGCCGGCGACGCGCTTCGCTCCATGTCGGATCCGGCGAAATACGGCGATCCGGATCATTATTCCAAACGGTACACCGGCACACAAGACAATGGAGGAGTCCATACAAACAGCGGCATCATCAATAAAGCGGCGTACTTGCTCAGCCAAGGCGGCGTCCATTACGGCGTAAGCGTCACCGGCATTGGCCGCGACAAAATGGGGAAAATTTTCTACCGGGCGCTTGTCTACTATTTGACGCCGACGTCGAACTTCAGCCAGCTGCGCGCCGCCTGCGTGCAAGCGGCCGCTGATTTGTACGGGTCGACAAGCCAAGAAGTCAACTCGGTGAAACAGGCGTTCAATGCGGTTGGAGTGTATTAAGACGAGTCAACTACCCCCACTTAGCTAACGCTTGAAGCGGGGGCTTGCAACTCCCCAGAAGTGCGAACGGACTTCGTCCTCCTTCCTTGACTTGGGGTTGCATCAGGGGCAGGTTGACGACTACCCAACGACATAGGTCATGCCTATATCGCTACCGAGTGGCTCGGCATGTCTGTAGGCAGTACTTGACTTCCACGCACAACAGACGGATGTACGCTCGATGTTTTACGGTTGCAACGTTTCCTGCAACCAACTCCCTACATCGAGTAACGGGGATTGGAGTGCCTTGATTCAACGGTTTTCTCCACATTCTTATTCTATCATATACAAAAGAAAGGAGGAAGGGCGATTCCTCCCCGACTTTCGCTCTCGCTTAGAAGTCGGGGTCCCCTCGCCAAAGATGATGAAGTTTCTGACGTCACGCGTCCCGCTGTTCGAGGGCGCGTGACGCCTTTTGTGGGCAGGATTTTCCCTAAATGCGTGGAAAAGGAAAAAGAAAACGGGGGAATGGCGATGTACAAAGTGAAAGTGTTTGATAAAGAGCATGAAAAAGATTTGGAAGCGGCGGTCAATGATTTTTTAGCCCGATTGAAAGACGGACAGTTGATCGATGTCAAGTACAGTGTGGCGGCGATGGAATCGGAAGGCGAGCAAATCTACTGTTTTTCCGCCATGGTCATTTACCGGACTTGACACTTCACACGGCTCCAGACTGCGGGATTCTTTGGCCGTTTTCGTGCTGATCCCCCCAAAGCGGGCGACGCTTTTTTCGTTGCGGCATTTCCATTTCAGGCGGCGAAATTTTGCGATCGCCCGCCTTGAAGACGGGCGTTGTCGGAATGTCAGCGAACGCCCCGGAGCACCCGAGGGGCATGAGGACGGCGGTCAATTCGTTGCTGTCTGCCCCGCGGAGCCGCTCGCCCCGTTTTTTTCCGCCAATGCATAGCGGGCGGCGTTCACGCCGGCGAGCCGCCCGGTGACAAGGGCGGCGGTGATGTTGTAGCCGCCCGTGTAGCCGTGAATGTCCAAAATTTCCCCACAAAAGTAAAGGCCGGCCATGCATTTGGAGGCCATTGTTTTCGGCTCAATTTCTTTGACCGACACGCCGCCGCCGGTGACGAATGCTTTCTCAAGCGGCAGCGTGCCGTGGACGTAAAAGGTAAATTGTTTGCACTGTCGGACAAACGCCCGCAGCTCCTCATGGCCGACCGTGCCGGCAGAGGCGTGCGGGTCGATGCCGGCACGCTCGAGCAAAAAGACGGCGTACCGCTCGGGAAGCACCGTTTTGGCGATCGTTTTCATCGCCTTTTTCGGCTCCTCTTTGCACAGCTTGGCGAACTGTTGAAACAGCTCTTCCTGCGTCACGTCCGGAAGCGCGTCGATGCTCATTTTGACCGCGCCGTCCGCCGCTTTTTTCAACGCCTTAACGACAAACTGGCTGCAGCGGAGAGCAGCTGGGCCGGAAATGCCGAAGTGCGTAAACAGCATATCCATCCGGTGGGTGATGATCGGTTTGCCATTCGGCTTTAAGACGCTTAACGCGACGTCGCGCAGCGACAAGCCTTGCAGCGTCCGCTCTCGGATGAACGGCTCATGCGAGACGATCGGAACTTCGGTTGGAAACAGTTCGGTCACCGTGTGACCCGCTTTTTCCGCCCACGGATAGCCGTCGCCTGTTGAGCCGGTTTGCGGCACCGATTTGCCGCCGACGGCGACGACAACCGCACGGGCGTGGATCGTCTCCCCGCTTTTCAGCGTGACACCGACTGTTTTTCCTTGTTCATACAACACGTCCGCCACTGGCGATTCAAGTCGAACATCGACGCCAAGGCGCGACAATTCGCGAACAAGCGCGTCGACGACCGACTGGGCGCTGTCGCTTTTGGGAAACATGCGGCCGTGGTCTTCCTCCTTGAGCGGCACGCCGAGCCGCTCAAAAAAGCGGATGATGTCTTCATTGTTAAATACGGAAAAGGCGCTGTATAAAAAGCGGCCGTTGCCGGGAATATGGCGGACCATTTCATCCACCGGCAGCCGATTCGTCACGTTGCAGCGTCCGCCGCCGGAGATGGCGAGCTTGCGCCCGAGCTTCGTTCCTTTTTCCAACAAGAGCACCTTCGCCCCTTCTTCGCCGGCGCCGATGGCCGCCATGAGCCCGGACGGACCGCCGCCGATGATGATGACGTCGTATCCCATGTTCATTCCACCCTTTCTTTCTGCGCGTGGCCGATATTTTTCGTTCCATTGACAACTATGGTAAAATAGATACGTTGTCATTTTCAACGTCCATGGCTAGGGAAGGGGTCATATGTCAACATCGAAACTGCTGCGCGGCACGTTTATTTTAACGGCTGGCGTGATGATTTCTCGCCTTCTTGGTTTATTTTACGTCATCCCGTTTTACCATCTTGTCGGCGAGCGCGGCGGGGCGCTGTACGGATACGGCTATGTGCCGTACCAAATTTTTTTGAGCTTGGCGACCGGCGGGCTGCCGGTGGCGGTGTCAAAGTTTGTGTCGAAATACAACGCGCTTGGGGAATACGGCGTCGGCTATCGGCTCTTTCGCTCCGGCCTTGTCTTGATGATCGCAAGCGGCATCGCCTCATGGCTCATTTTGTACGCCCTGGCGCCCATCTTGGCGCCGCACGTCATCGATGCGAAAACGAACGTCAACTCGGTCGACGACGTCACGGCCGTCATCCGCGCGGTCAGCTTTGCGCTCCTCATCGTGCCGGTGATGAGCTTGATCCGCGGATTTTTCCAAGGACATGAGTCGATGGGCCCGACGGCGTTGTCGCAAGTCGTCGAGCAAATCGTTCGCATCGCCTTTTTGCTTGGGGCTTGCTATGTCATTTTGCGCGTTTGGGACGGCTCGATCGTCTCCGCTGTGAGCGCGGCGACGTTTGCCGCCTTTGTCGGCGCCATCGGAGGGCTGCTGGTGCTTGTGGTGTATTGGTGGAAACGGCGGCCGCATTTGCGCTCGCTTCTTGAGCAGGACCGCGGCAAAGCGGACGTATCGCTTTTGGCGATGTACAAAGAGCTGCTTCTGTCGTCCATTCCGTTTGTGTTTGTCGGCTTGTCGATGTCGCTGTACCAGCTCGTCGATCAGTTTACGTTCAATCACGCGATGGCGGCGGCGGGCCGCGGGAACATCTCGGAGCACGCGTATTCCGTGTTCAACATGTGGGCGCAAAAGCTCGTCATCATACCAGTGACGCTCGCGACCTCGTTCAGCTTGGCGCTCATCCCGACGATTACGAAAGCGTATGTCGCGCAAGATCGGAAAGCGCTGCGGCAATATTTGAACCAGACGTTTCAAGTGCTCATGTTTTTAACGCTCCCGGCGGTGATTGGCATGGCGGTGCTTGCAGGGCCGGTGTACAGCTCGTTTTACAGCTATGATCCGCTTGGTGAACAAGTGTTGCGCTGGTATGCGCCGGCGGCGATTTTGTACGCATTGTTTTCCGTGACGGCCGCCATCATGCAAGGCATCAACGAGCAGCGGTTTACGGTCGTCAGTTTGGCTGCCGGCTTGCTTGTGAAGCTTTTGCTCAACACGCCGCTCATTATGAAATGGTCGGCCGCCGGGGCCATTGTGGCCACGATGGCGGGCTATTTCGTCTCGGTGGCGTTCAACTTATGGGTCATTCAGCGCCGCACGCGCTACCGCTATCGGTTTGTCGCCCGCCGGACGGCGTTTATGGCCATCCTGACGGCGGCGATGTCAGCGGCGGTTATGGGGGTCGAGGCGTTGGCGTCCCGATGGATCGATTACCGCGCCGGCACCGCTGAATCGGTGGGCGCTGTTTCCATCGGCGCAGCGGTCGGGGCGGCCGTCTACTTGTTTCTCAGCATCCGCTCCGGGTTGTTTTCGGCGCTGTTTGGCGACCGGTTTGCGTTTTGGCGCCGGAAAGAGAAAAAGGCGGTATCGTAGACGAGGGTGTATGGGGGATCGGCCGTTGACCGGACGGCCGTTTCCTAGAAGCGGCTCGTTTAGGCCGGGAGCCCGGCGGACGGCGCTTCTTGCGAACGTCGCGGCGCCCGAGCGAAAGGGTTCGACGACGGCTGTTTTTCGCCCTCCCCCATGCCGTTCGGCTTGCGGCAAAAAAAGAAGAAGGCGGTCGTCCCCGCCTTCTTTCTCCATTTCGCTTACGACAGGCCGAGCCGGCGTTCGATGCGATCGAGGCGGCTTTCCACCCGGTCGAGCCGGCGGTCGAGCCGTTCGACGGCCCGCTCAAGCCGTTCGATGCGCCGCGCCCAGTTGGCGAATGGCCCGCCTGGGTATCCGGGCCAAAATTGGCTGGCTGGCGGCTGTTGACGGTAATCATCCAACGTTGGGACATAATAGTAATATTCATTCATCGGCAAATCCCCCTTCTTGATGTTTCCTTCACAGTGTATGGGGGGAAGGCGGAAGCGGACTAGATGAACGCCTAATGAAGGCCATATTTTTAGGAGGGAGATTTGTGGAGCTGCGCATTGACAAGCTGCTCGCCCATATGGGGTATGGGACGAGGAAGGAAGTGAAAAAGCTGCTCAAGTCCGGAGCGGTGAAAGTGGACGGCGCGCCGGTTCGTGATGCGAAAACGAAAGTGCGGCCGGATGAGCAAATCGTGACCGTTTGGGGAGAAACGGTCGAGTACAAGCCATTCATTTACTTGATGATGAATAAGCCTTCGGGGGTCGTTTCCGCGACGGAAGATGCCGTGGAAGAGACGGTCGTCGATTTGCTTGAAGAAGAAGACCGGGCATTTTCCCCGTTTCCGGTCGGGCGGCTTGACAAAGATACGGAAGGGCTGCTGCTCTTGACGAATGACGGCCAGCTCGCCCATCAGCTGTTGTCGCCGAAAAAACACGTGCCGAAAACGTATTTTGCCGTCGTGGACGGGGAAGTGACGGAAGCGGATGTCGCGGCGTTTCAGCGCGGCGTCGTCCTTGATGACGGCTATGAAACAAAGCCAGCCAAGCTCGTTGTGTTGAAATCCGGCCTTCGTTCCGATGTCGAGGTGACGATCACCGAAGGGAAGTTCCATCAAGTGAAGCGGATGTTTCAAGCGGTCGGCAAGCGGGTCGTCTATTTAAAACGAATTCAAATGGGGCCGCTGCCGCTTGACCCGGATTTGGCGGTCGGTGAGTATCGGGAATTGACGGACGAAGAGGTGGACATGTTGAAGCAATACCGGCCAGAGACGGACGAAAAAAAAGGAACCTGACGCGGTTCCTTTTTTATGGAAAAATAGTGGATATTCATCTGTGGAAAAATGGTTCGCGTTCATCTCCCATCTTGCCTACCCTATTGGCACCGGGTTTACGAAGAGATGCGCACTTTTTTGTTTGTGGTCGTCCATTTGCCCTTGCTTGGGCTGCGAACGAGATCGTTGTACATAAGCACGTTTAAGTCGCGCTGGATCGTTCGTGGGGTGGTGCCGAACTCATCAACAAGCTCTTGGGTCGTAACCGTTCCTTTTTCGCTAATGTACATATACACGGATTTGATGCGGGTAAGCATCCGATGTGTTGAAGGTTTCAAAAGACCACTCCCTATCTTAGCATCATTCGCATGGCACAACCGACCGCTAGCAGATGAGAGATGTCTTTGTCTGTTTACTACCATTGTACACGAAATGAGAGGGAAAATGCTACCCGGTTGCCTCTATTCACGAAAAATTTCAACATTTTGTCATGAAATGGAAATCGATTTGCAACGAATGAAACATTTTGACTTCCTGTTTTTGATATGATACGTTGGCAACAAAGGGTGTTGAATAAGGAAAGGAAGAAGGGCGTTGAACATCGACTGGATGAACGAAGCGAAGAAACGAAAAGACGATCTTGTCCGCGACGTGCAAGCGCTTGTCCGCATTCCGAGCGTCCGCGATGACGGCGGGGCGAAACCGGGGGCGCCGTTTGGCCCGAAGGTGGCGGAGGCGCTCGATTACATGTTAACTCGCGGTCAAGAAGAAGGATTTCGCATTAAAAACGTCGACGGCTATGCCGGTCATATCGAAATGGGAGAAGGGGAGAAGCTCATCGGCGTGCTCGGCCATCTGGACGTCGTGCCGGCAGGGGACGGCTGGTCCGTTGATCCGTTTGCTGCTGAGGTCAAGGATGGCTGCCTTTACGGGCGCGGGGCGATCGATGACAAAGGGCCGACCGTCGCGGCGTTTTACGCCTTGAAAATCGTCAAAGAACTCGGCTTGCCGCTCCGCAAGCGGGTGCGGCTTATCCTCGGCGGCGACGAGGAAAGCGATTGGCGTTGCGTCGCTCATTATTTTCAGCGGGAAGAAATGCCGGATGTCGGGTTTGCGCCGGATGCTGATTTTCCGATCATTCATGCCGAAAAAGGAATCATTGACGCCGATTTGTCGTACCGCCCGCCTGAATCGGCGGAGGCGGAAGGGCTCGCGCTTGCCTCATTCCAAGCCGGGCGCCGCTACAATATGGTGCCGGATGCGGCCGAAGCGGTGGTGGAAGGAGCGGGACGGACGGAGGAGCTGCTTGGCCTCTATGAACAGTTTTGCCGAGAGCGCGGCGTAAAGGGGAGCATCAGGCAAAGCGAAGGGGCCGTCGTCTTTCAATTGGAAGGGATGTCCGCTCATGGCGCCGAGCCGGAGCGCGGCAAAAACGCCGGCGTCTATTTGGCGCAGTTTTTGGCGTCGCTTCCGCTCGATGGCCGAAGCCGGCCGTTCGTTCAGTTTGTGACCTCCGCCTTTTTCGGCGATGCCCGCGGCCGGCGGCTCGGCCTTGCGTATCGGGACGAACAAAGCGGCGACTTGACCGTCAACGTCGGGGTGCTGTCGTATGACCGGCGGCATGGCGGAACGATTGGGCTGAACATCCGCTATCCGGTGACGGCCGACGGCGACGCGATCCGCCGGACGCTCGCCGGCGCTGCGGCTGAACATGGATTCGCGCTCAGCCGTTTCAGCGATACGAAGCCTCATTATATCGATCCGAGCCACGAGCTTGTCCGCACGCTTCAGCGCGTCTACGAAGAGCAGACGGGCGAGCCGGCCCGGCTTTTGGCCATCGGCGGCGGCACATACGCCCGCGCCTTGACCGCCGGGGTGGCGTTTGGCGCGTTGTTTCCGGGCCGTCCGGATGTCGCCCACCAGAAAGATGAGTATATCGAAATCGACGATTTGGTGAAAGCGACCGCCATTTACGCGCAGGCGATCTACGAGCTGGCGAAATAAACGGCGGTCCGCCGCTCCGGCGAAAAAGAGAGCGGGGCGGGCGTTGTTTTCACGAAAGGGGAGACGGGATGGAAGCGGCGTTCAAACGGGGGGCGGCAGCGCGAAAAACGGTGTTTCCGCTCTTTTACTTTCTCATCTTTTTTGCTTTTGGCGCGTTGTTTCCGCTTTTGTCGGTCTATTTGCAGGAAGAGGCGCGCCTTTCGGGGGCGGCGATCGGCTGGATCATGTCGCTTCCTCCGATCGTGACGATGGCGGCCCAGCCGCTTTGGGGCACGGCGGCCGATTACACGCGCAAACCGGTCGGCCTTTTGCTGGCAGCGCTCGTGCTGGCGGCGCTGTTTGGGGTCATGTATGCGCTCGCCGGCAGCTATCGGCTGTTTGTTGTGCTCACCGTGCTGCTGTCAGCGATGCAAAGCGCCATCGTTCCGCTTTCCGACAGCCTCGCCCTTCGCCATGTGCACGAACAGGGAGGAAACTACGGGGCGATCCGGCTTTGGGGATCGATCGGGTTTGCCGCGGCCGTGTTGGTTGTCGGATGGCTGTCCGATCATGTCGCGTTTGCGGTCATTTTTTACGCCTTTTCGTTGGCGCTGCTCACCGCGGCGGCTTTGGCCACCCGCCTGCCGCGCTATCCGATGGGGGCGCCGGGGGCGCTGACGCGGCAGGACGTGCGCGGGCTGCTGGCGTCCCGCCCGTTTCGGCTGCTGCTTGTGGCGACGTTTTTATTGTTTGGCCCGATTTTGGCCAACAACTCGTATTTCGGGCTGCTCATTCATGAGCTGGGCGGGACGTTAACTGGCATCGGCCTCGCCTTTTTGTTTGCCGCCGGCAGCGAGGCGCCGTTTATGAAAGCGGCGGATCGGCTCATCGGCCGCTTCGGCATGGTGCGGCTTCTTCTATTGGCGGCGCTCATCTCGGCAGTCCGCTGGTTGTCGTATGCGGTCGACCCGCCGCTTTGGTTTGTGTATGCAACGGCGGTCGTCCAAGGCTGCTCCGTAGGTCTGGCGATTCCGACGGCGCTTCAATATGCGCGCCGCTTGGCGCCGGAGCGGGTGCAGGCGACGGCGGTGGCGTTATACTCAGCGGTCGGCAACGGCCTTGGCGCGTGGTTTTGCACGTTGGTGGGCGGATATTTGTTTGAGCGTTGGCAGATCGGCGCTGTCTACTTGTTTTTTAGCATCTGCACGATCGTGGGTGTGCTCGTGCTCCTTTTGCTCGCAAAACGAGAACGAACGGCAGGTGAAGAGAAGTGAAACGAAGCCATTATTTTATCGCTGTTCCGCTGACGTCTGAAGCGAAACAAGCCATTGCCCGATTTTCGGGGGATGCGTCGTCATCGCTGCCGTTTCGCACATGGGTGCATGAAGAGGATTATCATATCACCCTCGCGTTTTTAGGCGATGTGCCGCCGGGGAAAATGGCGCCGCTGTGCGAAGCGATGGCCGCCGTCGCCGCCAAAAGCGCCCCGTTTTCCCTCGCGCTTGCCGGACTGGGGACGTTCGGGGAGCGGACGGCGCCGCGCATTTTTTGGCAAGGGGTGAAAGAGGAGGCTGCGTTGAACGAGCTGCGACGCGATGTGTATGAAGCGTGCCTTGCGCTCGGCTTTTCCCTCGACCGGCGGCCGTTTGCCCCGCATATTACGATCGCCCGCAAATGGCAGGGCGAGGCGCCGTTTCAGCCGGAGGCGCTCCGTTCGCTTCCAGCCGCTTCGACGGTGTTTTCGGTGCCGGAAATCGTGCTGTACCGGACGAATATGGAGAAAACGCCGAAATACGAGACGATCGCCGCGTTCCCGTTGCTTGGCGCGCCGGACGGCCGGAGCGGGTGAAGGCATGGGGCAGCTTTTGAAGCTGCGGGATTATATTTCCCGCTATGAAACGGATGTGTATCATTATGTGCCGGAGTTTATCCGGCTGAAACAATGGCAATGGGAGCAGGCGAAAGCGCGTTGGGAGGCGGAGCGGGACGCCGATGGCGCGCGGCGGGAACCGGGAGAAACGTGGGACTTTTTGCTTGACAAGCCGTCATGGTGGGAGCGGCTCATCGGCCGCTGGCGCCGCGGCCCGGAGCCGGAGATGGACGAAGAACGGCCGCCCGCCCCGTCTTTGAGCCGGGCGGCCACCCTCGATGAGCTGAAGCGGCAGTTTCTTGACGATTTGTTTGAGCTCCAGCTGAGATGGGCGAGTTCAACGATGACGCACATCTCTTTTGTGGATGAAGCATGGTACGGCGATGAAAGGTTGAAATATTTTTTGCAGCGGTTTCCGGACACCTATTTATGTTTTTACCGGCCAGTCGCGGCAGCCGGCAAGGCGGCCGTCGAGCTTGAGACGATTTTGTTGACGCCGGCGGCCGCTTGGTGCCTCGCGTTTGTCGAAGGGGAGCCGGACAACGTCGTCATCGCCTCCACCGGCCGGTTTTGGGTGGAACGCGCCGGAGCGGACACAGTGAAGCGGGTCAACCCGGTTATCTCGCTGCGGCGGACGGAAGGAATCGTTTCGGACATTTTCCGCCGGCACGGTGTGGAGTGGCCGATCCATCTGGCGGTTGTCAACCGCTATGGCTACATTGACAGTGGCCATCTCTTTCCATTTGTCCGCTATATCGATAAGCGAAACTATGAATCATGGTTTTCCCGCCTGCGCGGCTCGGCCCTGCCGCTTCGGCACGGGCAGCTGAAGGCGGCTGAAGCACTGCTCAGGCATTGCATCAGCTTTTCGAGCCGCCGTTATGACGGGAATAGCGGCGTTGATGAGTGGCAACAATAGAATCATGTGTGCATCGATGGGGCGACCGGCCGTTTTTTTGGCACCGCCCTTTTTCTTTTGCGTATGATAGTACTAACGGGAGGCAAAAAAAGGAGGTGAACCGCGATGCTTCACATCAGCCGAACGTTTGCCGCCTATTTGGACGAGATCGATCAAATAACAGTGATCGTGCCGAAAGCGCGCTGCCTCGACAACATGGAGCCGTTTGTGATGACGGCGCCCAGCGGAGAAGACATCCCGCTTGTGGTGCAACAAAAGGAGGACTTGGGCGATGCGGTCAAATATGTGTGCCGGTTTTCGGTGCCGTTTCAATTTGGAGAGACGCATTGGATTCGCGCCCGCTCCGGGGAGGATTCCGATGTGCAAATCGGGGCGGTGGTGCGGACGGCAGCGTTTGATGACCAGTTTTTTTACGACGGAAAGCTTGGCGTGGAGTATGCGAAAGAGCAGACGATCTTCCGCGTTTGGGCGCCGACGGCCACTGCCGTGAGCGTCAAGCTCGTCCATCCAGACCATGGCGATGTCCGCTATGTGCCGCTTGTGCGCGGGGAGCGCGGCGTCTGGTCAGCGGCCGTCCCCGGGGACTGGGAGCGGGCGCGCTATATGTATGTCGCCTGCATCAACCGCGTCTGGCGCGAGGCGGTTGACCCGTATGCGACCGCTGTCTCGGTCAACGGAGAGTATGGCGTGATCGTAGATTGGGAAAAAACGAAGCTGGCCAAGCCTGCTCCGCCGCTTCCGCCATGCCCGTCGCCGACCGATGCCGTCATTTACGAGCTGAGCATCCGCGATTTTACGAGCCATCCCGACAGCGGCGCCGTCTGGAAAGGAAAATACCTCGGGTTGACGGAGGAACATACGCGCGGGCCGAACGGGACCGTCACCGGGCTTTCCTATTTGAAGGAGCTGGGCGTCACCCATGTCCAGCTCATGCCGTTTGCCGATTTCGCCGGGGTCGATGAGCGCGATCCACAAGCGGCCTACAACTGGGGATACAATCCACTTCATCTATATGCGCCGGAAGGAAGCTATGCCACCGATCCGCATGACCCATACGCGCGCATTGTCGAGCTGAAGCAGGCGATCCGCGCGCTGCAGGAGAACGGCTTGCGCGTCGTGATGGACGCGGTGTACAACCATGTGTACGACCGGGAGCAGTCGCCGCTTGAGAAGCTTGTTCCCGGCTATTACTTCCGCTATGACGCCTACGGCTGGCCGGCCAACGGCACCGGCGTCGGCAACGATATCGCCTCCGAGCGGCGGATGGCGCGCCGCTGGATTGTCGATTCAGTGGTGTTTTGGGCGAAAGAGTACGGCATAAACGGGTTTCGTTTTGATTTGATGGGCGTGCATGATATCGAAACGATGAAGTCGGTGCGCGACGCCCTCGATGCGGTCGACCCGTCCATTCTCGTCTATGGGGAAGGCTGGGACTTGCCGACGCCGCTCGCTCCGGAGCAAAAAGCGACGATGGCAAACGCCAAGCGGCTGCCGCGCCTTGCCTATTTCAATGACCGGTTCCGCGATGCGGCCAAAGGCAGCACCTTCTATTTGCCGGACCGCGGGTTCGCTCTTGGCGACTCCGCCGGCCGCGAGCAGGTCAAAACGGCGATCGCCGGCAGCCTGCAGGCGTTCGGCGGTCTGTTTTGCCATCCGCTTCAATCGGTCAACTATGTCGAATGCCATGACAACCATACATTTTGGGACAAAATGGAGGCCGCCAACGGCCATGAACCGGAATGGCTTCGTCGTAAACGGCAAAAATTGGCGACTGCAATCGTTCTGTTGGCGCAAGGCATCCCGTTTTTGCACAGCGGCCAAGAGTTTTATCGGACGAAAGGCGGCGACGAAAACAGCTACCGGTCGCCCGATGCGGTCAACCGGCTCGACTGGGAGCGGAAAAGCCGCTATGAAGACGATGTCCGCTACATCCAAGGATTGATCGCCATCCGCCGGGCGCACGGCGCGTTCCGCCTAGCGACCGAAGTCGATGTGCAGCGCCATTTGACGTTTCTCGAACCAACCCCGCCATCGGTCATCGCCTATTGGCTGCGCGATGTCGCCCTTTACGGACCGTGGACGGACATTGTCGTCATTCACCATAACGAGGAAACTGGGGTAGTCATCGCCCTTCCGGATGACGGGGAATGGCACGTTGTATGCGACGGAGAGCAAAGCGGGACCGTCCCTCTTCGGCAAGTGCGCCGCTTTTTGGACGCGGACGGCATCGGCACATGGGTGCTCGTCAAAACGGGCGCGGCCGCGGATGTGGAAAACGGAAAATGAAGCCGGACGGCATGACAGCGGCCCCGCCGTTTTTTCGCCTTGGCGGATGAAGGATGGAAGCTTTAGGAGGTTTGTTTGGCAAGAAAAATGTTTGCATGCCGGGGTTGTATTTCAGTATAATACAAGTAACATGGACGGAAGCAGGACGCGGGATGGCCGTCCTTTTTATTTGTACTTTAAGTCGCAGGTGAACATGCTTTGGAACAGTTACTAGGTAAGGAGTGGGCGATCACTCCGGCTGGCGGTGCAACAGGGGATGCGTATTTTGCGGAATATGAGGGGAAGAAGCTGTTTTTGAAACGGAATTCTTCCCCGTTTCTTGCCGTGCTGTCTGCCGAGGGCATCGTCCCGAAGCTCGTATGGACGAAACGGCTGGAAAACGGCGATGTGTTTACGGCTCAGCAATGGCTGAACGGGCGGGAACTGAAGCCGCATGAAATGAAGAGCGGGCAGGTGGCGGCGCTGCTGAAGAAAATTCACGGCTCGAAAGAACTCGTGACGATGCTTCAGCGGCTTGGCAAAACGCCGCTGCACCCGAAGGCGATGTTCGCTGCGCTCGCTGAGCAGCAGAGGCGCCATCCGCTCGGTTCGGCGGCCGTTTCCGAAGCGCTCGGCTGGCTTGAGCTGCGCGTCCCGCTCCTGCCGGCTGATCAATATGTCGTTTGCCACTGTGACATCAATCATAACAATTGGCTGCTTGCCGATGACGGCACGTTGTACTTGATCGATTGGGATGGGGCGGTCATTGCGGATCCGGCCATTGACATCGGCACACTGCTTCATCTATACATTCCACGCGCCGAATGGGAAGCGTGGCTGCGCGAGTATGGGTTGGCGTGGACGGAGGAGCTTGGCCTCCGCCTGAAGTGGTATACGATCGCCCATACGCTTTACTCGCTGTTTTGGCCGAAGGGAAAGGACTGGAAAAAAGAAAAGGAGCGGTCGCTCCAGTTTTTGCACCGTGTGTTGTCCGACCCGCTTTGACGTGCACCGAAGCGGCAGCGCAAAGCGCGGCGGTTTGGCGCCGCCCCCCTGTTCAGGAGAGCTCGTTCACCCAGTCGGCGAGCTGGCTTTGATGAGCGGAAATGTGGGCGCTTAAATCGGCGCTGTATTTTCCGCCTTGGCCGTAGGCGTAAATGTTCGGAAGAATTTGCTTGACATGGGCGTTCACTTCGCTATTGGCAAGCAGCGACTTTACAAGCCGCTCAATTTGTTCACATTCGGAGACGGTTCCGCAGCAATCAACCTGATGTTCGGATAAAATATCGCGGAGCACGGTCAATTGGTCGTTATGGTCGAGCGGCATGTCGATCACCATCCTTCAAGCAAAGCTGTACGTTGTTAATATGCCCGGGCGCAGCAGCGTTTATGCCCGGGCGTTTGCTTCTTTGGGCGCGACTATGATATCGTCAAACTGACAAATTCAACGAGGCAGAGGTGTCCGTATGCGTTTGCGCAACAAACCGTGGGCGAAAGACAAAATCGCCGCTTATCCGCATTACGTCATTCCCGACCCGGAAGCGAGGCGTGGGCGATGGCGCGAACTGTTCGGCAACGAGCGGCCGATCCATATTGAAATCGGCACGGGGAAAGGGAAATTTATCACCGAAATGGCGAAGCTTCATCCCGATCTCAATTTCATTGGCATCGAGCTGTATCCGAGCGTGCTCGTATCAGCGCTTGACAAGCTGATTGAGAGCGAGCTGCCGAACGTGCGGCTGCTCAATGCCAATGCGAAAGACCTCGGCACATTTTTTGCCGACGGGGAAGTCTCCCGCATTTATTTGAATTTTTCCGATCCGTGGCCAAAAAAGCGGCACGAGAAGCGGCGGCTTACATATCGGGATTTTTTGGCGCTTTATGAGCGCATTTTAACGGAAGACGGCGACATTCATTTGAAAACGGACAACCAGTCGTTTTTTGAATACTCGCTCGTCAGCTTGTCGCAATACGGCTTTGTGCTCGCGGCGGTTCAGCTCGATTTGCATCGGAGCGATGTCGAAGGCAATGTGATGACCGAATACGAGGAGAAGTTTTCCGCTAAAGGCAACCGCATTTACCGCTGCGAGGCGGTGCGCCCGCGGCGGGCGTAGCCGCAAACGGAAGAGCCCCAACAGGCGGGGCTCTTTTTTGTTTTACGAAAAGCCGACAGGGGCGGACGCTGCGCTGCCGCGACCAAGAGGGCACGATGCCGGCCCAGTCTGCGAACATCAAAGCGGATGAGCGTTTCCGGCCTTACAAAAAAAGGCGGTGTCCCAAAAGGATCGGGACACCCCCTTTCGTTTTTATATATACCCCGATCGCTTCTTCCGCGCTATATTTTGTGTCTATCCTGAAGACAGACAGCCTTTTGGGTCAGCCCCGCTCAAACGGAAACATGTTGCACCACACCGATTTTCATCCCGTTTTTGGTCATCGATATGATCGTCGGCTCAAACAGAAAAATGTTGAACCGCACCGGTTCGCCCACGGAACACCGCCGTTTTCCCCATCGGTTTAGAACGGAACGGCGGGGCGGTTTTTTTCTTTCTCGATTATGAAGAAAATGGTACACTAAGGAAGGGGGAGATGGACATGGAACAGCTGAAAATCGGGCAAATCATCTTGACGTGGCTGAACGGAGGCGTCACTCACCTGGACGGCGGGGCGATGTTTGGCGTCGTTCCGAAGCCGCTTTGGTCGAAAAAGTATCCGCCAAACGACAACAACCAGATTGAGCTGCGCACCGACCCGATTTTGGTTGAAGCGGGCGGCAAGCGGCTGCTCATTGAGTCCGGCATCGGCAACGGCAAGCTGACCGACAAACAAAAGCGCAACTTCGGCGTCACCGAAGAATCGTCGCTCGATGAATCGCTTGCCGCGCTTGGGCTTGCGCGCTGCGACATTGACATTGTCATCATGACGCATCTTCATTTTGACCATGCGTGCGGCTTGACAGTGTGGGAAGACGGGCGGCTCGTGCCGGCGTTTCCGCGGGCGGCGGTCATCGTGTCGGATGTTGAGTGGGATGAGATGCGAAACCCGAACATTCGTTCGCGCAATACGTATTGGAAAGAAAACTGGGAACCGATCGCCGAACAAGTCGTTCCGTTTGCGAAAGAGACCGAAGTCGTTCCGGGAATCCGCCTTATACATACCGGCGGCCACAGCGCCGGCCATGCGATCGTGGTGATTGAATCAGACGGGGAGATGGCGATTCATCTTGGCGATTTGCTCGGGACGCACGCCCATCAAAACGTGCTTTGGGTGATGGCGTACGACGACTACCCGATGGATTCCATTTTTGCCAAACAGCGATGGCTCCCGTACGGCATGGAGCGAAACGCCTGGTTTACGTTTTACCACGACGCTTATTACCGGGCGGTGAAATGGCAGGCGGACGGCGCGATCGCCGCAGCGGTGAAGCGGAACCGGCCGCCGCTATAACGGTTTGGCCTCGATGACCGCGCCGGTGTAGGCGTTGACGAAAAATTCCGCGTCCCCGTCATCGCGGCAAACGCCGCCGCGGTAAACAGTGTACGTCAACCCGTTTTTCTCATACTGCTCCGGCGCAACTTGAATCCATGAACCGCGAATGGGGAGCGGTCCGCCGAGCGCGCGTTTCGCCATCGCGAGCGCTTGTTCCGGCGCGAGAAGCGTCGGCTTTGCGGCGGCGCGGACGGCGCAGATGGCGGCGGCGCCCACTGCGGCGCCAACGATCCATTTTTTCCAAGCCATGCGTTCGGTCCTCCTTTTGCCTTGATACGGTTTAGTATAGCCGATTTTGGCGAAATAGGTAAGCAGAACGGGAAAAGGAACTGAAAACAGAAAGGAGATAGGCGATGAATGAAGAAACGCTCCAATTGTTTCAGACGTTGACCGAGCTGCCGGGGGCGCCGGGCTATGAACATCCGGTGCGCCAGTTTATGCGCCAAGAGCTGGCGAAGTATGCCGATGAAGTGGTGCAAGACCGGCTCGGCAGCGTTTTCGGCGTCAAGCGCGGCGACGAAACCGGCCCGACGGTGATGGTCGCCGGTCATATGGATGAGGTCGGGTTTATGGTGACGGCGATCACCGACAACGGCATGATCCGCTTTCAAACGCTCGGCAGCTGGTGGAACCAAGTGCTGCTCGCCCAGCGCGTGCAAATTATCACGGACAACGGGCCGGTCATCGGCGTCATCGGCTCGATTCCGCCGCACCTGCTTGATGAAGAGCAGCGCAATAAGCCGATGGACCTGAAAAACATGCTCATTGACATCGGTGCGGAAAGCCGCGACGACGCGGAGCGCATCGGCATTCGCCCCGGCCAACCGATCGTGCCGGTCAGCCCGTTTACGCCGTTGGCGAACGGGAAGACGGTGATGGCGAAGGCGTGGGACAACCGGTTTGGCTGCGGGTTGGCGATTGAACTGCTGAAAGAGCTCCAAGGCGCTGCGCTGCCGAACGTCCTGTACGCCGGCGCGACTGTGCAGGAAGAAGTCGGGCTGCGCGGGGCGCAGACGGCGGCCACGATGATCAATCCGGACATCTTCTTCGCCCTTGAGGCGAGCCCGGCGAACGATATGACCGGCGACAAGCAGGCGTTTGGCCATATCGGGAAAGGAGCGCTCGTCCGTCTGTACGACCGGACGATGATCACGCACCGCGGCATGCGCGAATTTGTGCTCGATACGGCCGAGTCGCTTGATGTGCCGTACCAATTTTTCATTTCCCCGGGCGGGGGGACAGACGCCGGGCGAGTCCATGTCGCCAACCGCGGCGTGCCATCGGCGGTGATCGGCATTTGCGCCCGCTACATTCATACGCATGCGGCGATCATTCATGTCGACGATTATGCGGCGGCGAAAGCACTCATCGTCGAGCTCGTGAAACGGTGCGACCGGGCGACGGTTGAGGCGATCCGCCAAAACAGCTAGGCAAAGAGAAACGAACGGCAGAGCGGAACAAAAGGAGGGGGAGAAGCGGCAGCTTCTCCTTTTCCATGCGAAGGAGGGACAATGATGAAAACTGTTGCGGTCGGAACGAAAAACGAAGCGAAAGTTGCCGCCGTCCGCGCGGTGTTCGCCGCGCCGTCGTGGCGCCTTGTGCCGCTGGACGTGCCCTCCGGCGTCTCCGTCCAGCCGCTGTCCGATGAAGAAACGCGGCTTGGGGCGATGAACCGCGCCAAACGGGCGCTGGACGCGGCAGGAGCGGAGATCGGCATCGGGTTGGAAGGCGGTGTGATGCGGATCGACGGGCAATGGTGGCTGTGCAATTGGGGGGCGTTGGCCGACCGAAGCGGCCTTGTTCTCACCGCGGCGGGTGCGCGCCTTGCCCTGCCTCCGGAGATCGGCGCCGGACTTGAAGCAGGAAGAGAACTCGGCGAGGTGATGGAGGAATATACGGGGCGGCGGAACATTCGCGCGAACGAAGGGGCGGTCGGCGTGCTGACGAACGGGCGCATCAAGCGTGCGGCGATGTTTTCCCACATCGTCGAGCTGCTGGCCGGCCACTATGAGTTTTTTTGCCAAAACGGACCGTTCACGGTATGATAAAAGGGAGCGGCTGACGACGCTATTATGCTAAGGAGGCAAACGAATGGACAGCCGGCAAATGTACGAGACGATCAAGAAGCGTCTAGGCGGCCATCCGCACTGGACGTTTCGCTTTGACGCCAAGCAGGATGCGATGCGCATCGAGGATGAACGCACGAAAAAAGGCGTGACGATTTCGCTTCCCGGCGTGATCGCCAAGTGGCACGATCAAAAAGACGAAGCGGTGCGCGAAATCGTCTATTACGTGGAACAAACGCTGAAAACGATGGAAGAAGCGGCCGCGCTTTCCGGCAACGAGCGGAACATTTACCCGGTCATTCGCTCGACATCGTTTCCGACGGAGACGAAAGAAGGCGTGCCGCTTGTGCACGATGGCCATACGGCGGAAACGCGCATTTATTATGCGCTTGATTTAGGCAAAACGTACCGCTTGATCGATGAACAAATGCTGAAAGCGGAGCGGTGGAGCGCCGAACGGGTGAAGGAAATCGCCCGTTTCAACGTCCGGTCGTTGCCGACGCCGGTGAAAGAAGACCGCGTGGCGGACAACGTGTTTTATTTTGTCAATACGAACGACGGCTATGATGCGAGCCGGTTGTTGAACGAGGCATTTTTGGCGGAAATGGAAGCGCGCATCGAAGGGACGATGGCGTTGGCCGTCCCGCATCAAGATGTGCTCATTATCGCCGATTTGCGCAACGAGGTCGGCTACGACGTTCTAGCGCAAATGACGATGAGTTTTTTTGCCGGCGGCCGCGTGCCGATTACCGCCTTATCCTTTTTGTACGAAAATGGGGAGTTGGAACCTATTTTTATTTTAGGAAAAAAACGGAGAACGTAAGGTGCAAGGAGGAATCAACCGATGAATGTATTTTACAATCGCGAAGGAATCGGCGATGTATTGCTTGTGTCGCTGAAGCCGATTCCTGCCGAAGAGCGGGCGTTTGTGAAACGAGGCGACGTCGTTCGCATTTTTTCGGAGCGGAGCGGAGAGACGGTCGGTTACAACATTTTTTCCGCTTCTTCATACCATCCGTTTTCCGGCAGTGGCCCGCTCGATGTCGATGAAGAACTCGTTGGCGTCATCAATGACATTTTGGCGAAAAACGGTTTTGACGAACCGATCGAGGCTGATTTGTCGCCGAAGTTTGTCGTCGGATATGTGAAAGAAAAAACGAAGCATCCGAACGCCGACAAACTGAGCGTCTGCCAAGTCGATGTCGGCGGTGAAGTGCTGCAAATCGTCTGTGGGGCGCCGAACGTCGCCGCCGGGCAGAAAGTCGTCGTCGCCAAAATCGGCGCCGTCATGCCGAGCGGCCTTGTCATTCAGGAAAGCGAGCTGCGCGGCGTCCGGTCATCCGGCATGATTTGTTCGGCGCGCGAACTCGGGCTGCCGAACGCCCCGCAAGAAAAAGGGATTCTTGTGCTCTCTGACGAGTACGAAGTCGGCCAGCCGTTCGTGTTTTGACCGTCCCGACGGCGTTTTTGCCGACAATGAATGAGATAGAAAGAGTGAAACGGCCGATGAAATTTTGGAAACGATGGCTTCGCATGTTTGCGGAGGAAGAAGAGCAGGAACAGCCGCCCATTCCTCAACCGGAGCGTGCAGAGGCGAAAGTGGTGTACCAATACCCGCAAGGCCGCTTTCGGTTTCCGCTCATTCCCGACGATCAGCCGCGGGAGGAACAGAAACAGCAGCAGCGGTTGGCAGACGGGGGAAGAACGCGGCCGGCCTCTGGCCGCCCGTCAGACAGCCTGGCGCGGGAAACGGCGGAAAAACGCCCGTTCCGCCCGTCCGATGTGCCGTCGCCGGTGTTTGGGTATCAAAGACAGGGCGGCGAACAGCGGGGGGCAAAACGAACGCCGGTTTCCGACTTTAAGCCGGAGCAAAGCCGCTCCGCCTCTTTGGCGCCGCCCGAACAGGAAGAGAGCAGCAAAGCGACCGCCCCACCGGATGAACAAGCCGCCGTTGCGGCCGGGAGCGAAACGGTAGCAGAGACTATGGCCAAGGCCGCGGAAGAAGGGGCGCCGCGATCGGATGAGCGGCAGCACGATCAGCAGGAAAGGGGCGCCGGGCAAGAGGAAGAGGAGCGGTCCGTCTTTGGCGCCGGTCCGCGGCTTGAAGAGGCGATTGAGAATGAAACGGCGACGGAGAAGATCACCAAGGTGCTAGAAGAAGGAGCGCCGCGACCAGATGAGGGGCAACGCGGCCATGGGGCGGAGAAAGGCGCCGGACGGGCGCGCATCCCGTACAATGTGATGATGCTAAAGGAAGACCGGCGCAATCTCGAGGAACGCTCGCGCCGGGACGGCTATTCGCTGCCGCCGTCTGCGTTGCTTGAGCCGCCCGGGGAGGCGGCGTCTGCTGACGAACAGTGGATTCGCGAACAATGCGCCCGCCTCGACCAGACGTTTGCGAGCTTCCATATCGGAGCGAAGGTCGTTGGGGCAACGCAAGGGCCGACGGTGACGCAGTTTGAAGTGCAGCCCGATTTGGGCGTGAAAGTAAGCAAAATTACGAGCTTGACGGACGACATTAAACTGAGTTTGGCAGCGAAAGACATTCGGATTGAAGCGCCGATTCCCGGAAAGCGGACGATCGGCATTGAAGTGCCGAACCCATCGAGCCGTCCGGTGCGGCTGCGGGAGATTTTAGACGACCGCGCCTTCCGCGAGCGCCGCTCTCCGCTCACTGTCGCCCTTGGGCTTGACATCAGCGGCGCGCCGGTCGTGACCGATATCCGCAACATGCCCCATGGTCTCATCGCCGGGGCGACCGGGTCAGGCAAAAGCGTCTGCATGAACGCTATGCTTGTCAGCATGTTGTACAAAGCCGCCCCGCATGAGGTGAAGTGGCTGCTGATTGATCCAAAAATGGTGGAGCTTGCCCCGTACAACGGCTTGCCGCATTTGCTCAGCCCGGTCATCACCGAAGCAAAAGCGGCCGCCGGGGCGCTCAAGTGGGCGGTCGGCGAAATGGAGCGGCGGTACGAGCTGTTTGTCCATGCCGGCGTGCGCGATCTTGAAAAATACAATGACCGTCTGCGTGCAAGCGGGGGAAGTGAGCCGCCGTTGCCGTACATCGTCATCGTCATCGACGAACTGGCTGATTTGATGATGGCCGCTCCGGCCGATGTCGAGGAATCGATTTGCCGCTTGGCGCAAAAGGCGCGGGCGTGCGGCATTCACTTGTTGATCGCCACGCAACGGCCGTCGGTTGACGTCATCACCGGCTTGATCAAGGCGAACATTCCGACGCGCATCGCCTTTTCTGTTTCTTCCCAAGTCGACTCGCGCACGATTTTGGATGTGAACGGCGCCGAGCGGCTGCTTGGGCGCGGCGATATGCTTTTTTTGGAAAACGGGTCAGCCAAGCCGGTGCGGTTGCAAGGCTGCTTCATTTCCGATGAAGAAATTGAGCGGGTCACCGCCCACGTGAAAGCGCAGCAAGCCCCTTCGTACATGTTCAGTCCGGACGAGTTCCGGCAAGCGGCGGCGTTCGGCGAGGAAGACGACGAGCTGTTTGACGAAGCATGCCGGTTTGTCATCGCCCAGGGAGGGGCGTCAACGTCAAGTTTGCAGCGTCATTTCCGCATCGGCTACAACCGCGCCGCCCGGCTCATCGAGATGATGGAGCATCATGGGCTCATCTCGGAAGCGCGCGGCAGCAAACCGCGCGATGTGCTGATGAGCGAGGAAGAGTGGGCGCGCTGGCGCGGGGAGCACGGCGGGCGCCCTGCCAACGGCGTTGCTTCCGGGCGGTAGTGTTTTGCCGCCGGCCGTGCTATAATGGGGAAATGAAACCGCCGGCGCGGCGGCATGAAGCAAATGGCAAAACTAGACGAATATCATATACTGTTCTACAGAGAGAAGATGGCTGGAGGGCTTAGCGATGACAGTTTACCATTTTGTTGGCATCAAAGGCACGGGAATGAGCGCGCTTGCACAAGTGCTTCATGATCTCGGCTATACAGTGCAAGGGTCGGATGTAGAAAAGTGGTTTTTTACGCAAAAGGTGCTCGAGGAACGGGGCATCCCGGTTTTGCCTTTTTCCAAAGACAATATCCGCCCAGGTTATACGGTCATTGCCGGCAACGCCTTTTCCGATACGCATGAGGAAATCGAAGCGGCCCGTCAACTCGGCGTCCCTGTCATTCGATACCACCGCTTTTTGGGCGAGCTGGCGGGGAAATTCACAAGCATCGCGGTGACCGGCTCACATGGAAAGACGACGACGACGGGCTTGCTCGCTCACGTGATGCAAGGGGCGCACCCTACGTCATATTTAATTGGGGACGGAACGGGAAGAGGGGAGCCGGGGAGCAAATACTTTGTGTTTGAGGCGTGCGAGTACCGCCGGCATTTTCTGTCCTATTTTCCCGATTATGCAATCATGACGAACATTGACTTCGACCACCCCGACTATTTTGCCAATATTGACGACGTCTTTTCCGCCTTCCAACAAATGGCGGAACAAGTGAACAAGGCGATTGTCGCCTGCGGGGATGATCCGTATTTGCCGAATCTCCAGGCGAAAGTGCCGATTTTGTTTTACGGGCTTAGCGACGAAAACGATTTTCAGGCGCGCAATATTGTCAAGACGCCCGAAGGGACGGCGTTTGACGTGTTCGTGCGCAACACGTTTTTTGCCTCTTTTTCCATCCCGCGCTTTGGCACCCATAACGTGCTGAATGCGCTCGCGGTCATCGCCCTTTGCCACTATGAAGGCATTGACGCCGGCACGATCGCCGCCCGGCTGCAGACGTTCCAAGGGGTGAAACGCCGCTTCAGCGAAAAAACGGTCGGGCGCCAGGTGTTGATTGACGATTATGCGCATCATCCGCGCGAAATTACCGCCACATTGGAGGCGGCAAGGCAAAAATATCCGGGACGCGAGGTCGTCGCCATTTTCCAGCCGCACACGTATACGCGAACGCAGACGTTTTTGCGCGAGTTTGCCGAAAGTTTAAAACAGGCCGACCACGTCTATTTATGCGATATTTTCGGCTCGGCGCGCGAACGCGAGGGCAAGCTGTCCATCCGCGATTTGCAGGCGCAAATTCCGCGCTCGCAGCTGCTTGAAGAAGACAACGTTGCAGTGTTGAAGCAGCATCCGGATGCAGTGTTGGTGTTTATGGGAGCCGGCGATATTCAAAAATTTCAACAGGCGTACGAACAGGCCGTTCTGTCCGCGTAGCGGCCGGCCGGGAAGCGGGCTGTGACCAAAACAGTCCGTTTTTCGTTGGGCGGTAGGAATCGAATGAGACGGCGGCGAACGTTTAAAGGCGGAGGCAAACGGGTACAAACTGGATGAGGCGGTCCGGACGGCAAGGAGGGAAACGAAGTGGAGTGGCTTTTGTACGCGAGCGCTGCGGTGGCGGCGGCGGCGTTTTTGTTGCTTGTCGTGTACATCGCGAGGACGCTCGTCGTCCTGCAGGAAACGCTGCGCCGGCTGACGGCGGCGGTGGGCCATACGGAGGAGCAAGTGCAAGCGGTGGCCCGCGAAGTCACCGAGCTTTTGCATACGGCGAACGATATCGCCGGCGATGTGCAAAAGAAGGTGGAAAAGCTGAACAGCGCCGTCGAAGCCGTCAGTGAAGTCGGCGACGCCGTCCGCTCGTTCAACCGCGCCCTTCAGCAGACAGTCGCGGCGCTGTCGGCTCGAGCGGGCGGTGGGCGGAAAAAATGGCGCAAAACGTTGCGATGGGCAAATGTTTTGCTCGATCTAAGGGAAAAATGGAGGGAAAGGGAACGATTGCGTGAACAGGAGGGAATGCAAAATGGCGAAAAATAACGGCGGATTTTTGCTTGGGGCGCTTGTCGGCGGCATCGCCGGCGCGGCGGCGGCCATGTTTTTAACAAGTGAGAAAGGACGGCAATGGCTCGCGGAATGGAGCAGCAGCGAAACGTGGGAGCCGGTGAAAACGACGGCGGCGGAATGGTTGGAAACAGCGAAAGAGAAAACGAAGGAAATCGCCGAGTTCATCCCGCTGAAAACAGCTGAGGCTCCGTCCGAAGGCGAAGAGGCAAAGACCGGTGCTGAAAATGCGACGATCCCGATTCCGCCATCCGCTGAGCCGGCCGACCGCGAGACGCTGCAAAAGCTGTTTGAGGAAGCAGAAGCGGCGCTCGATGACACCGAGCAAACGATGGGACACCGAAGCGGAATGGAGTGAGCAGAACGTGGGAATGGAGAAACTGGAAACCGTCGAACAGTTTGAACGCGTCAAGAAGGAAACGAACCGCTTTTTGTTCGTCAAACATAGCCTAACATGCCCGATCAGCCGAGCGGCGTTCGGCGAATGTGAAAAGTTCGCCGCCGATCACCCGGAGCTCGCGGTATATTGCCTGTACGTTCAAGAAGCGCGCCCGCTCTCGAACTACATCGCCGAGACGACCGGCGTTAAGCACGAATCGCCGCAGGCGCTTTTGTTTGAAAACGGCAAAGTCGTCTGGCACGCGTCCCATTGGGCCATTACGTATGGCGCGCTCTCGGAGCATGTCGGCGCTTGACCGTCCGCCTTTACTGCGGGCGGTTTTTTGCACACTTTTTGCTTTATTGCTTAAAAGCGTTTAATCAAAAAAGCATTTTTTTCGTGACAACCGCTAAGTCATCGATTATAATAAAGACTAATTACAAAACTTCGATCTTCAAAACGGGGAAGCGCCCCGAACGCAGCCGGCCGGCGGCCGCTATGGGGCGGAAACGATGCATGAAAATGGGCGAAAGGATGAGAGAAGCATGAGCAACGAACGGTTGGAGGAGCTGCGGGCAAGGGTCGATGAGATTAACCTGCAATTGTTGAAGCTGATCAACGAACGGGGGCGGCTCGTTCAAGAAATCGGCAAGATCAAAGAAGCGCAAGGAACGCACCGCTACGACCCGGTGCGCGAGCGGAAAATGCTCGACCTCATTTCCGAGCATAACGACGGTCCGTTCGAAACGTCGACGCTGCAGCACATTTTCAAGGAAATTTTCAAAGCGGCGCTCGAATTGCAAGAAGATGACCATCGGAAAGCGCTGCTTGTCTCGCGGAAAAAGCATCCAGAAAACACGATCGTCGAGGTGAAAGGAGAGCGGATCGGCGACGGCAAGCAATATTTTGTCATGGGCCCGTGTGCGGTGGAAAGCTACGAGCAAGTGGCTGCGGTCGCCGAAGCGGTGAAAAAACAAGGCATCAAGATGCTGCGCGGCGGTGCGTACAAACCGCGCACGTCGCCGTACGATTTCCAAGGGCTCGGCGTGGAAGGACTGAAAATTTTGAAACGGATCGCCGATGAGTTTGATTTGGCGGTCATCAGTGAAATCGTCACGCCGGCGGACATTGAAATCGCCTTGGACTATATTGACGTCATCCAAATCGGCGCCCGCAACATGCAAAACTTTGAGCTGCTTAAGGCAGCCGGCCAAGTGAATAAGCCGATTTTGCTGAAGCGCGGCTTGGCGGCGACGATCGAAGAATTCATCAACGCCGCTGAGTACATCATGTCGAAAGGAAACGGGCAGATCATTTTGTGCGAGCGCGGCATCCGTACGTACGAGCGGGCGACGCGCAACACGCTCGACATTTCGGCTGTGCCGATTTTGAAGAAAGAAACGCACTTGCCGGTGTTCGTCGATGTCACCCACTCAACGGGGCGGCGCGATCTGCTCATCCCGTGCGCCAAAGCGGCCTTGGCGATCGGCGCCGACGGCGTCATGGCCGAAGTGCATCCGGACCCGGCCGTCGCCTTGTCCGATTCCGCCCAGCAAATGGACATCGCCCAATTCAACGAGTTTATGGAAGAAGTGCGCGCGTTCCAACGCCAGTTTGTTCAAGCGTAAAGGGCAAAGGGCGGCGTGTCGGCGAAAGAAGACGTCCCATTGTGTTGGGGCGTCTTTTGTTTTTGGGGCAGTGCGAAGCGGACTGCGGCCGAGGCGGGAAATGGAGGCCGGTTGGGTTGGCGGCATGATAGGGCAACCGAATCGCGCTGTCCGGCGTGTTTTCGTTTGCACTGGGGGCAGTTGGCGCCCAGCGCCAAAACATGGGGAAACAGCGGCTTCCTTTTCATGCAATGGCGCGGCTTCGGGCAAACTATTGGTGAACGGTTTGTGAACAAACCGGCAAAATGGTTGCGATTTCGTTGCGAGTTGGCGATAATGTATCGTATGATAGTTGTACATACATTCGGAATTTGACCGGTTATCGGATCGAGCGAAAAGGAGTGAAACAAAATGACGGTAACGATTTATGATGTGGCGCGGGAGGCGAACGTCTCGATGGCGACTGTTTCGCGCGTCGTGAACGGCAACCCGAACGTCAAACCGTCGACGAGGAAAAAAGTGCTTGAGGCCATCGAACGGCTCGGCTACCGCCCGAACGCCGTGGCGCGGGGGCTCGCCAGCAAAAAAACGACGACGGTCGGAGTGATCATCCCGGATATTTCGAGCATTTTCTTCGCCGAACTGGCGCGCGGCATTGAGGACATCGCCACGATGTACAAGTACAACATCATTTTGAGCAACTCCGACCAAAACAAAGAAAAAGAGCTGCATTTGCTCAACACGATGCTCGCCAAGCAAGTGGACGGCCTGTTGTTTATGGGCGGGACCATCACCGAAGAGCACGTCGCCGAATTTCAAAAATCATCGGTGCCGATCGTGCTGGCAGCGACGGTCGGGCCGGAGGAGATTCCATCGGTCAACATCGATTATGAGCAGGCGGCGTTTGAAGCGGTGACGTATTTGCTGGAAAAAGGAAACCGCCGTGTGGCGTATGTGACCGGTCCGACCGACGATCCGATCAACCAGCGGAAGTTGGCTGGCTACCGGCGCGCGTTGGAAGAGCGCGGGGTGCCATATGACGAAGAGCTGGTCGTTGAGGGCGACAATTCATACGACTCCGGCTTGGAAGCGTATGAGAAAATCGCGGAGCTTGCCGAACGACCGACGGCGGTGTTTGCCGGCACGGACGAAATGGCGCTCGGCATCATCCACAGCGCCCAAGACCATCACGTGCGCGTGCCGGAAGAGGTGGAAGTCGTCGGCTTTGACAACACAAGGCTTGCGACGATGGTGCGGCCGCGGCTGACGACCGTCGTGCAGCCGATGTACGACATCGGAGCGGTGGCGATGCGGCTGCTGACGAAGTACATGAACAAGGAGAAAGTTGACAACCATATCGTCGTCTTGCCGCACCGGCTTGAAGTGCGGGAATCGACGAAATAAGGAGCGAGGCTGATCCGAAAACGCGGAGCGTTTTCGGATCAGCCTTTTTCGCGTTTCCTCCGAACGCGCCCGCCGAGGCGCTCTCGTTTGCGTTTCCCATGCGCCGCCAACAGGCGCGAACCGGCTCGATGGCGCCCATAAAAAGCAGCCCCCTTCGCCTATTGTTTCTGAATTTGGAGGGCGGTTCGGCCGGCCGGTCACCGTGCCGGCCGCTGGCTGCGGATGAAATACAACGCTTTTTCCACCGTCTGCGCATTTTTTTCGCTGATCTCTGCTTTGCGCGGAATCGGGGGATACAAGTCATCCGGGTCGTCCCACTCAAGCGGAAGCGCGACGGGTGAAAGCGGTTGCCAGCGTTGGCGCCACTCATCCGGCAACGGGCCCGATACGTCGGCGCGTCCGGTCATCTCGAGCCAAAGGAGCGCCCACGCCCGCGGCACGACGCGCCAAATGTCATACCCACCGCCGCCGACGGCGATCCAGCGTCCGCCGCAATATTGATGGGCGATTTCGTGCGCGAGCTTCGGAATGGCGCGGTATGTTTTCATCGTCACCGACAAATGGGTGAGCGGATCGTAATAGTGGGCGTCGACGCCGTTTTGCGTCACGATGACATCCGGGCGGAAAAAGTCGGCGATTTCCCGAAGCGCGGTCGTATAGGCGGCGATCCATGATTCGTCTTCCGTGAACGCATCAACGGGAATGTTGAACGAATAGCCGTAGCCTGCGCCTAAGCCGCGCTCGTTGACATTTCCGGTCCCTGGGAACAAATAGCGCCCCGTTTCATGAATGGAAAACGTGCAGACGTTCGGATCGTCGTAAAACGCCCATTGCACCCCGTCGCCATGGTGGGCGTCGGTGTCGACGTACAACACGCGCAGTCCGTATTTCTCCCGGATGTATTGGATGGCGACCGCGCTGTCGTTGTAGACGCAAAAGCCGGATGCTTTGCCGCGGAAGCCGTGGTGCAGGCCGCCGCCCAAGTTGAGGGCATGCTCGGCTGCTCCGGAAAGAACCGCGTCGACAGCAGTCAGCGTGCTGCCAACCAAGAGGGCGCTCGCCTCGTGCATGTTCGGGAAAATCGGCGTATCTTCGGTGCCAAGGCCGTAGTTTTGCGCCGCCGCTTCCGACAGTTCGCCGCGCCCGGCCGCTTTCACCGCCTCGATGTAGGAGCGGTCGTGAATGAGTGCGAGCTCGTCATCGGTCGCCATGCGCGGGGCGACGATCTGGCGGTCTTCGAGCGAGCCGAGCGTGCAAAGCAAGTCGTATGTCATTTTGACCCGCAGCTGGTTGAACGGATGGTTATCATGAAATTTGTACTGAAGAAATTGCTCGCTATAGACGAATGCGCAGTTTCCGCTCATGACGTAACCCCCGGCAAGTTCGGCCATAGCACGCGATAGCCGGCGTTTTGCAAATCGCGGATCAACGGAAGCGGGTTCATCGTCTGCACACGGAAGACTAGAATTTTCTCATTCGGATCCGGAGCTGGATACACCAAGACGCTGGCGATGTTCACATGGCGCTCGCTGATGATGGCCGCCGCTTTGCTTAACATGCCGGCCTCGTTCGGCACTTTGATCTCGATTTGCGACCCCGGCTGGTGAACGCCGGTCAATTCAATGAACGTGCGGAGCAAATCCGTTTGCGTGATGATGCCCACGAGTTTCCCATGGTTGACGATCGGCAGGCAGCCGATTCGGTGTTCGTAAAAGAGCGCCGCCACCTCCTCGACGAAATCGAGCGGATGGCCGACGATGAGGTCGGTTTTCATCATCGTGCTGACCGGTTTTTGCAAGTCTTCCAGATGTTCATGAAGATGGAAAATGGACGGGCTCGCGTCGCGCAAATCGCGATCGGTCACAAGGCCGATCAATCTCCCGCTTTCATCGATGACCGGCAGATGGCGGATGCGGTGATGTCTGAGCAGCTGCAGCGCTTCGGCGATCGTATTCGTGGGACGGAGTGTCACCACCCGCGTTTTCATGATTTGTTCGACAATCATGCTTTCCCTCTCCCCTTTGTCATTTCATGCATGATCGGCCGGCTGTCAGCCGCAGGCGAGCCCGCGTCGTTTCGCCCGCGGCCGCCGCCTTGTATGCAGCGAACGGCCGAAGCCATCCGTCCGTACACCCGTTTCTTTCGCATATGTTGCGATTGTTCAACCGACGGCCGGCTTTTCGGCAGGCAGGCCTGGAGTTCATTTAATACATGTAGCGGTTCATAAACCGCAGCCGGTCGAACCGTTGAATCGATTCGGCGTCGACCCGTTTGCCGATGCGGACCATCAGGCAGTTCGCCGGATGCGAGCAAATTTCCGGGTCGTCGGTCGCATACCAGACGAGCCCGCCGGCGTTCATCATTTTCTCCATCACTTTTCGGTACTCCCATACGTTCAGCCCCGTGCCTTTTAAATCCCAATGCCAGTAATATTCAGTTGTAATGATGATGTAGTCTTCCATGGCGTCGTCCATCATCGAGACGATCAACAAATTTTTTCCGACGCCAAACCCGCGGAACTCCGGAATGACTTCAATGGCGCCAAGCTCGAGCAAATTTTCCATGTTCCCTTCCGACCAACGCTCAAGCGGATCGGGATACAAAAACGTCACATATCCGACAATCACCTCGCCGCGGCGGGCGATGATGATCCGCCCTTCCGGCAGCTTGGCGATTTCGATCAACGCTTTGTGCTGTTTGGCAGGCGGGCGGAAGGAAGTGAGGTCATGGTGGAATTCGTAGCTGGCCAACGCTTCCGGCGTCACCGGCCCTTCGATGAGGAGCGTTCCTTTCGGGGTTTTCAGCTCTTTGGCGTTATACGTTTTTTTATGTTCCATTCGTCCACCACCTGAATTGGTCGTTCTGCTTCCATTATACATAAAAATGGCGCCGGCTGGCGCGGATCAAAAAAATTTCAAAAAAGTGGGGACAAGGAATATTTTAAAAATTGAGAAATGGTTTTCAATCGACTATAATAGAAATGTAATCACTTACATAAGGGGGATCGGAGAATGAACACAGAACGGCTTCCCGTCATACAAGGGGACTACAATTTGAAAAACTACGAAGAAACATATAAACAGTTTCAATGGTCGGAAACAGAGAAAGCGTTTTCTTGGTATGAGACGGGACGGGTCAACATGGCGTACGAGGCGATCGACCGCCATGCTGAGTCGTTCCGCAAAAATAAAGTGGCGCTTTACTACCGGGATGCGGTGCGGAATGAGAAATATACGTTTAAAGAAATGAAAGAAATGTCGAACAAAGTGGCGAATGTTTTGAAAAATGTGGCCGAGATTGGAAAAGGAGACCGCGTGTTCGTCTTTATGCCGCGCTCGCCGGAGCTGTATTTCGCTGTGCTCGGGATCATCAAAACCGGCGCCATCGTCGGACCGCTGTTTGAGGCGTTCATGGAAGGCGCGGTGCGCGACCGCCTCGAAGACAGCGGGGCGAAGGCGATCGTGACGACGCCGGAGCTTTTGCCGCGCGTGCCGGTGGGCGACTTGCCGGAGTTGAAGTACGTCTTTTTGGTTGGCGACGGCGTTGTCGAAGAAGGGCCGTACATCGATTTGAAAAAGCGGATGAACGAGGCAAGCAAGCACTTCGACATCGAATGGGTCGACCGCCAGGACGGCTTGATTTTGCATTACACATCCGGTTCGACCGGAAAGCCGAAAGGCGTCCTGCACGTCCATAACGCGATGATTCAGCATTATCAAACCGCGAAGTGGGTGCTCGACTTAAAAGAAGACGACATTTACTGGTGCACGGCCGATCCGGGGTGGGTGACCGGAACGTCGTACGGCATCTTCGGCCCGTGGCTGTGCGGGGCGTCAAGCGTCATCGTTGGCGGCCGCTTCAGCCCGGACGCCTGGTATGAAACGATCCAAGACTTCGGCGTCACCGTCTGGTACAGCGCGCCGACGGCGTTCCGCATGCTGATGGGCGCCGGCGATGAAGTCGTGAAAAAATATGATTTAAGCTCGCTCCGCCACATTTTGAGCGTCGGCGAGCCGCTCAACCCGGAAGTCATCCGCTGGGGGATGAAAGTGTTCGGTCGCCGCATCCATGATACGTGGTGGATGACGGAAACAGGCGGGCATCTCATCTGCAACTACCCGTGCATGGAAATCAAGCCGGGATCGATGGGGAAACCGATCCCAGGCGTCGAGGCGGCGATCATTGATGACCAAGGAAACGTCCTGCCGCCGTACCGGATGGGCAACTTGGCCATCAAAAAAGGCTGGCCGTCGATGATGAAAACGATTTGGAACAACCCGCAAAAATATGAATCGTACTTTATCGGCGACTGGTACGTATCCGGCGATTCGGCCTACATGGATGAAGACGGCTACTTCTGGTTCCAAGGCCGTGTTGACGATGTCATCAACACATCCGGCGAGCGCGTTGGGCCGTTTGAAGTGGAGAGCAAGCTCGTCGAGCATCCGGCCGTGGCCGAAGCCGGCGTCATCGGCAAGCCGGACCCGGTGCGCGGGGAAATCATCAAAGCGTTCATCGCGCTTCGCGAAGGCTATGAGCCGTCTGAAGAGCTGAAAGAAGACATCCGCCAGTTCGTCAAAAAAGGGCTCGCCGCTCATGCCGCGCCGCGTGAGATCGAGTTCCGCGACAAACTGCCGAAAACGCGGAGCGGGAAAATCATGCGCCGCGTCTTAAAAGCGTGGGAGCTCAACTTGCCGACCGGCGACTTGTCGACGATGGAAGACTGAACAATAAGGGGCCCGGAATGTTGCGCTTTCCGGGCGCTTTTTCTTATAGCGTCAGATGATGCAATGCTCCGTCAGTTGTTCGCCATTCATACGACTCCGTGACGGAAAAAGACAACGGGAGACGTAACGGTTGAAAAAGTGGGATGACAAGGCATAAAAGACGAGCGAGAGGAAGTGGAACGAACGACCACGAGTATATAGGCGGCGAAAGGAGGTTCTCCTGCCGGTCGAAAAATAGGTGCCCGCTCATAAAAAAGGGGCTGACCCAAAACGCGAATGCGTTTTGGGATCAGCCCCCACTTTTTTGCCTCAAATATAGAAGAATCGCCCTTTTTTCTGGTAGAATAGA
>NZ_PIJF01000040.1:0-28941 GCF_002809985.1 Geobacillus sp. WSUCF-018B | reverse complement strand
TCGATGACTTGAAACAGACGAGGCTGAGTCGAAGGGTTTTTGGGGGCTTTCATGATCCGCTCACGCTCCATTCCAACGATTTTTCTTCCTTTTTCGACACAAGCCACCTAAATCCCTGCCTCAGGGTGTACTTTTTTCACCGGCCTTCTAAGTCTCCCACTTCGAAACGAAGTGAAAGTGGGAGATGAATTTCGGTTAGGCACAGCCTAAAGCTGTCTCTTATCATGAATTGGACCTGTGCAGGGAGTCCAGCCCGCAGCGAATCCTATGCCAATTAAAATTGTGAATTTTTTGTGGAAAGCGGGCTTTTTCCTGCGCAGGTATTGATTACGGTTTTGTGGTGAACATGATTTGTAGAGGGGATCTCTGTTGCATTTTATACCCATTACCGGTATAATGTAATTAAAAGAGGTGATGTTTGATGAACCATTATGAAGATCATCATGTGGATAAAAAAATGGTTCCACGAACGGAACAGGAAATCGAAAGCATTATCAAGCGCTTGAAGCGCATCGAAGGACAAGTGCGCGGTGTGCAAAAAATGGTGGAGGACAATCGTTATTGTATTGATATTTTAGTGCAAATTTCAGCGATCACGGCAGCGTTAAATAAAGTAGGATTGAACTTGTTAGAACGTCATGTCAGCCATTGTGTGTCTAAAGCGATCCGCGAAGGAAGTGGAGAAGAATCCATTCGCGAATTAATGGATGTCATTAAACAGTTCTCAAAGTGAAAGGAGTGGGAAGCATTATGAGTGAACAAAAGCATGTCACACTTAGAGTGACCGGCATGACATGTGCCGCGTGCGCCAATCGGATTGAGAAAGTATTAAATAAGATGGATGGCGTAGAAGCCAATGTCAATTTGGCAATGGAAAAAGCAACGATTAAATATGATCCATCGAAGCAAAATATAGCCGATATCGAAATGAAAATTGAGAATTTGGGGTATGGCGTTGCGACAGAAAAAGTGACGCTTGATATTGAAGGAATGACATGTGCGGCCTGTGCGACGCGGATTGAAAAAGGGTTAAATCGGATGGAAGGTGTGACAAGCGCTGCTGTCAACTTGGCGACAAACAGCGCGGTGGTCGAATACAAGGAGGGTGTCACATCTGTCGAAGACATTTTAGAGAAAATCAAAAAGCTTGGGTACAGGGGGCAAATTCGAAACGAAGAACAAGACGATGCTGGCCGGAAAGAAGAGCGGCTGAAACAAAAACAACGGCAACTCGCGATTTCTATCATCTTATCGTTGCCGCTGCTTTATACGATGCTTGCCCATATGCCGTTTGATATAGGCTTGCCGATGCCGCATTGGCTGATGAATCCGTGGTTCCAGCTTCTTTTAGCTACACCTGTTCAGTTCTACATCGGCGGTCCTTTCTATGTCGGGGCGTACCGGGCGTTGCGAAACAAGAGCGCGAACATGGACGTCCTAGTGGCGCTTGGAACATCAGCCGCGTACTTCTACAGCTTGTATGAAGCTTTTCGGACGCTTGGGAATCCTGACTATATGCCAAGACTGTATTTTGAAACGAGCGCCGTCTTGATTACGCTTGTGCTTGTCGGAAAATACTTTGAGGATCTTGCGAAAGGGCGGACAACCGAAGCGATCTCGAAGTTGGTCAGCCTGCAGGCAAAGGAAGCGACTGTCATCCGTAATGGGGAAGAAATAAAAGTTCCGCTGGAGGAAGTGGTGATCGGCGATACGATTCTTGTCAAGCCAGGAGAAAAAATCCCGGTAGACGGTACGGTCATCGCCGGGGCATCTTCCGTAGATGAATCGATGATTACCGGTGAATCGATCCCGGTTGATAAGAGGGAAGGCGACTATGTGATCGGGGCGACGATGAATACGAATGGCGTACTGACCATTCGTGCCGAAAAAGTCGGAAAAGATACCGCGCTGGCCAATATCATTAAAATCGTTGAAGAGGCGCAAGGGTCGAAAGCCCCGATTCAGCGGATGGCGGATACCATTTCCGGCATTTTCGTACCGATTGTTGTCGGAATTGCGGTTGTTTCCTTTCTAATCTGGTACTTCTTCGTTGCGCCGGGTGATTTGGCGAAAGCGCTTGAGGCGGCCATCGCCGTTCTTGTCATCGCGTGCCCTTGTGCGCTCGGTTTGGCCACACCGACATCGATTATGGTCGGTACAGGAAAAGGGGCAGAACAAGGAATTCTCTTTAAAGGAGGTGAGTACCTAGAGGGAACGCATAAAATCAATGCCGTATTACTCGATAAAACAGGAACCGTGACAAAAGGAAAACCGGAAGTCACCGATGTGCTAGCCTTCCGCGAGGACATGCTCGATTATGCGGTTTCCGCCGAGAGCGCTTCGGAGCATCCGCTGGCTCATGCGATTGTTGAATACGGGAAGAAACAAGCGATTTCGATGAAGCCATTGGAGCACTTCTCCGCCATTACCGGCCACGGAATTGAAGCGGTCATTGACGGAAAAAGCATCCTTATTGGGACGCGAAAATTGATGAAGGAGCGCTCTGTAGCGATTTCTGTGCATGAAGATAAAATGGTAGAGCTTGAAAAACAAGGGAAAACAGTGATGCTCGTTGCCATCGATGGACAGCTTGCCGGCATCATTGCTGTCGCGGATACGGTGAAAGAAAGCTCGAAAGAAGCGATTCAAACATTAAAACAAATGGGCATCGATGTCTATATGGCAACAGGGGACAATCAACGGACAGCGGAAGCGATCGCCAATGAAGTCGGCATTGAGCATGTGTACGCCGAGGTGCTTCCGGAAGACAAAGCGAACATCGTCGAGGAATTGCAAAAACAAGGGAAACGAGTCGCGATGGTCGGTGATGGAATTAATGACGCTCCAGCTCTGGCCAAAGCGGATATTGGGATGGCGATTGGCACGGGAGCGGATGTCGCGATCGAAACGGCCGATGTTACCTTGGTCGGTGGGGATTTAGCCCATATTCCGAAAGCGATTGAGTTAAGCCGCAAAACAATGAAAAACATTCGGCAAAATCTGTTCTGGGCTTTGTTCTATAATACAGTTGGCATTCCTGTAGCCGCTCTCGGGCTGTTGGAACCTTGGATCGCTGGGGCAGCGATGGCATTTAGCTCTGTATCGGTTGTGACAAACGCGCTTCGTTTGAAACGCGTGAAACTATAAACATTCAAGGAGGAATTAATGATGACCATTACATTACATGTACAAGGAATGACTTGCGGCCATTGCAAAATGGCAGTGACGAACGCTCTTAAAGAGCTAGACGGGGTAAAAAATGTAGAAGTACATCTGCAAGAAGGAACTGTCGATGTGGAGTATGATGAAACAAAGGTCAGCGTAGAAAAACTGAAAGAAGCGATTGAAGAGCAAGGTTACGATGTGAAGTAACATAAAATCCCCTCCAAGTAAAACTTGGAGGGGATTTATCATTGTTATTCAGGTTTATTTGTTGTGTCATTCGAGTTCGGTGTATAGTCAGATTTGTAATCTTTATATTTTACTTCTGTGACCATTCCGGCTGAAGCATGGTGCAAGTCATGGCAATGGAACATCCAATTTCCCGGATTATCTGCTTTAAATGCGACTACATATTCTTCACCCGGTTTTAAATTCAAGGTATCCTTAATCAATGGGGAGCCTGTAATTGGCTTACCATTTTTACTTAATACTTGGAAGAAATGTCCGTGTAAATGCATAGGATGTAAATCTTTCGGTGAATTGTTCACCAATTTTACTTTTACTAGATCTCCTTTCTTCACATTTACGGGTGCTGTTTCAGGATACGTTTTCCCATTAATCGTGTAGACCATGCCATCTTTGCCCATGGCTGTTCCTAAATCCATTGTGTACTCTACATCATATTTTTGGTCTAGTGTAAATTGACCTACTTCATATTTTCCGTATGTTGTCATATCCACAACAGGGAGGTTTTCTTTTGCATTTTCTTTATCCGTATTGTTTGTCTGGTCTTCGTATTGAATTTTCACTTTCATGCCATCGGTACCTTTCATATCACCATGGCATTCTAATAACCATTCTCCCGGATTATTCGCTGTAAATTCAATATCATAACGTTCACCCGGAGCAATATTTAAAAGTTCATCTTTGATTGGCTGCGGATCTTTTAACGGCTGCCCGTCTGTTGCGACAATTTTAAACTCATGGCCATGCAGATGAAGCTTGTGAGGCATGTATCCTGCGTTTACAAGGCGGAGCCGTACTTTTTCGCCTTTTTTTACTTTTAAAGGTTCTACAGCGGAACCGCTTTTCCCGTTAATCGTGAAAATATCATACATACTCATATCATGGCCCATGCTGCTCATATCCATTTGTTGATTATCAGAGCTATTTCCATTATTCATATTACTATGATCCATGCCGCTCATATTCATGTCCATATGGCTTTCGGCGTCCGGGTCGCTCATCCATTCATCTAATACAAGCGTGTAATCTCGATCGACTTTTTCTTCATTTTTCGGTTCTACGATTAATGTACCGTATAATCCCTTGTCCACTTGCTCGGCGCTTTTTTGATGGGAATGATACCAATACGTTCCCGGCACGGTTGCTGTAAATTCATACGTAAACGTTTCACCCGGTTTAATGGCGTCCATCGTGACACCCGGTACTCCATCTTGGTTATTTGGAACAGGGTAGCCGTGCCAGTGAATCGTGATCGGTTCTGGCAATTCATTTTTTAAAACAATTTTCACATTATCCCCTTGCTTTACGCGGATTTGCGCACCGGGTACCGATCCATTGTACGTGTAGACCGGGAGTTTGACTTGATCGTTGATTTGTAATAACGCTTCCTTCGCAGTAAGGTGAATTTCTTTCCCGGATAATACTTCTGTATTGGTTGCCAAAGGCAATTGCTGCTTGCTCGTTTCAGCGGAAGTATTTTCTTTTTCCATATTCATGCCGGACATGTCGTGTCCCTGCATGGAAGATGGATTTGAGCAAGCTGCGCCAATCGCTGCTACTCCTGCGAAAATGGCGCCAAGCAGCCATTTTTTCATGTCGTTTTCCCTCCTTAAGCTTGTAGTGGGAGATGCAATGATATGATAAAAAATAGATGTGCAAAATGTATGGAGAAAATCGTTCAACTGAAATGTAAAAAAAGGCAAGCGATTCGGATTCACCGATGTCTAACGGTGGTAGGTAATCGCCTGCCGTCCCATTTGAACCCAAGCGTCGATAAAGTCTTGTTTCGGCGCTTTTTGGTTTTTGACAGCGGTCAATGGATCATTGAAATAAATGTACTGCTCATCGTATCCCGTAATGAGCACCGCGTGTTCCCGGTACGTGATTTTGATCGGGCCTTGCGGGGTTTGCCATTCCCGAAAGGCAGAGGGAGGAAGAGGACGAAAGGTGGTGTTGGTGATCACCCAAACCGGTGTGCCTTTGGCCAAGTATGTATAGATGTTCTCAAACGATTGCCCTGTTAAGTCGATGATTTGGTTCGGCAAGTACCGCTCAGCCAACTGCTTGATCGGCTTGTGGTACACGCCGTATCCAGGCTTCGATAACGTATACATATCGCCGACAAACCCTTCATTTGGGTGGCCGTAAAACACTTGGCCATTTCGCACTTGATACGGAGTAGGATTTTTCTTGATTTGTTTCGCCAACGTCATCTTATCGACGCGAATGCCGGCATGATTCAAGAGCATGGCCAAGCTGGTCACTTCGCATCCCCTCGGCAGTTCCGGAAGCTGAGACAAAAGAGGGGCGTCAATCAGGACGGATGTCCTTAGCGCTTGTTTCTTTGAAGAGGCAGCTGATCGATTCGCCTCCTTTGCTTGATTGTTGGGGGACGGATTGGTTTCTCTGCTGTTTCTGTTCTGTATGAAGGCTTTGATGGCATCGCCTGTCTGGGCCGAACTTGCATAATAGGATAATGAGGCGGCCAATAGCAAGAAACAGGAAATATACAATCCGAGCGACAGTTGATCCATCCTCCCGTTTAGAGGTCTTCTCAAGAGAACAAAACAAAGGGAAACGATGAGAAAAGTCAAAAAAAGGATAAACGCTAACAAGCCATTCTCAACTCCTTTATAACACGTGTGTGTTTTTATCGTAACAGATCGATGTGCAAAAATGGTGAAATTCACACTTTCTCCATACTTTATCGTTAATATTATTATGAGGAACTGAAAATCTTGCAAGCAGTGTTCCTGAAAAAATGGAAACAGATTGTTTTTGAAACTTGACGTTGTGTACGATAGAATGAAAGTATCTTTGTATCCATCATTTTAGTTTTAAACAAAAAGGTTTTTCGTGTAGTTTTTGGATTCTTCTTAGCAAAGTGGAGGGACAATCATCACCATGTGCGGTTTTATTGGCTGTATTCATGATCGCCCGAGAGCGATTGAGCAAACATGGAAAACAACGTTGATGGAGATGAACCGCCTGATTACCCATCGCGGCCCCGACGATGAGGGGTATTTTTTTGATGACTACGTGAGTTTTGGTTTTCGGCGTTTGAGCATCATCGATCTGGAGGCGGGGCATCAGCCGCTGTCTTATGAAAACGATCGATATTGGATCATTTTTAACGGGGAAATTTACAACTATCTTGAATTGCGGGAAGAGCTGGCGGCGAAAGGATATTCGTTTGCGACGCATTCGGATACCGAGGTGATTGTTGCCCTTTACAGCGCGGAAAAAGAAAAAGCGGTCGAAAAGCTGCGCGGGATGTTTGCGTTTGTCATTTGGGACAAGCAAGAGAAAACGGTGTTTGCGGCGCGCGATCCGTTCGGCATTAAGCCGTTTTTTTATGCGGAGCAAGGAGACCGCACGTTTTTCGCTTCGGAAAAGAAAAGCATCTTGCTCGCTCTGGGACAGGAGTCGCTAAACGGCGATTCCCTGCAGCATTATTTAACATTCCAATATGTCCCTGAGCCGCTGACGATGTCGGCCGGCATTTACAAGCTGGAGCCGGGGCATTATCTCAAGAAACAAGTCGGAAAACCGCTCACCATTCATCGTTATTGGAAGGCATCCTTCGACCCCATTCGCCAATCGGAAGAGGAGCTTGTCAAGCAAATCCGCGATGCGCTGTTTGATTCGGTCAGCGTCCATATGCGCAGCGATGTGCCGGTCGGTGCGTTTTTGTCGGGAGGCATTGATTCATCGTTCATCGTCGCCATCGCGAAACAATTCCATCCGCACCTGAAGACATTTTCCGTCGGGTTTGAGCGGGAAGGGTTCAGTGAAATCGATGTCGCAAAAGAAACCGCAGAGAAGCTTGGGGTAGACAACATTAGCTATGTCATCTCACCGCAGGAGTATATGGAAGAGCTGCCGAAAATTATGTGGCATATGGACGATCCGCTTGCCGATCCTGCGGCTGTGCCGCTGTATTTTGTCGCTCGTGAGGCGAGAAAGCATGTCACGGTTGTGCTTTCCGGCGAGGGGGCGGACGAGCTGTTTGGCGGTTACAATATTTATCGCGAACCGCAGTCACTGCGGCTGTTCGAGCGGATGCCAGACGTGGTGAAAGCTGTGTTGCGGATGATCGCGAAGCTTCTTCCGGATGGAATAAAAGGAAAAAGTTTCTTAGAACGCGGGACGACGCCGCTCGAGGAACGGTATGTCGGCAATGCGAAAATGTATAGCGAAAAGGAAAAAGCGGCGTTGCTCAAAACGTACCAAGAGGGGCGCGAATATACGGCGGTGACGGCTCCTTTTTACCGCGAAACGCTTCATTACCCACCCGTCAACCGGATGCAGTATATTGATCTTCATACATGGCTAAGGGGCGATATTTTAGTCAAAGCGGACAAAATGACGATGGCCCATTCGCTTGAGCTGCGCGTTCCCTTTTTAGACAAAAAGGTATTTGAGGTTGCTAGGCAAATCGCCCCTGATATGAAGATAGCCAACGGTACGACGAAATATATTTTACGTAAAGCCGCCGAAGGCATCGTGCCGGATCATGTGTTAAACCGGAAAAAATTGGGGTTTCCCGTGCCGATTCGCCACTGGCTGAAAAACGAACTGTATGACTGGGCGAGACAGCTCATCCACGAAAGCGAAACCGATCATCTGTTCCATAAGGATGTGCTCCATCGGCTGCTGGATGAACATGCCCGCCACAAGGCGGACCACAGCCGCAAGCTGTGGACGGTGTTGGCGTTTATGGTTTGGCATCAAGTGTATGTGGAAAAGAAGTACGATTTTGCTCCATCCGTACAAAACGAGAAGCGGCCAGCGTCTGTTTTGGAGGCGTAGCAGGGAAACGACAGGGCGTTCTAAGGGCGACACCTAGAACGCCTTTTTCGATGGTGCGGACAGTTTCCTTGCCTTTGGCGAAGCGAAAGAGAAAATTTGCTTTCTCCCGCTCTTGCAATTTTCCCGGTTTTGGTATATGCTTGTTCCATCAGGATGCTAAACTACTATATATTGGTTTTGAGGTCTTTTTTTACAACTACATATTGTTCTGCTAAGCAACGGTGTCCATCAGGACTTAATAGGGAATCCGGTGCGAATCCGGAACTGCCCCCGCAACTGTATGTGCGGACGAAATGGGATGGCCACTGGCGGCAAGAGCCATTCAGCGCGCCGCTGGGAAGGCCCCAAAGTAGGACGATGCACGAGTCAGGAGACCTGCCTTGCTTGGAACGTTTCATGTTCTTCGGGGTGTGAGAAGATGAAACGATAGGGGAAAAGAACAAGGGGTTCGTCTGCCTTTTTCCGTCTGTCGTTTCATCCGCTCGCCTGCCCGAGCGGATTTTTTTATGGAGGAGAGAAGAAACGAATGACCACATTGACGAAAACGGTCATCCTCGATGATCAAGGGAAGTCGGTTTCGTTTTCACGTGAAGAGTTTGCGGCGCTGATTGAGCAAGCCGCGGCTGGATTCGGCCGTCTGTCGCTTGATGAATACGTCGAGCGTGTTTGGCAGCTTCTTAGCCGAAAGGAGTCCGTCACGGTAGAACAGCTGCACCAAACGGCTATTTTGGAAGGACTTTCTTACATTGATGAAGAGGAGCCGGACTGGACGTTTGTGTGCGCCCGGCTGTATTTGCGGCAATTGTACCGTGAAGCGGCGCGGCAGCGCGGGTACGATGAGCGCAAGCGGTATGGCGATTTCTACTCGCTGCTTGTTGCGCTGACGGAACAAGGGGTGTACAGTCCGTTCTTGCTTGAACGTTATACGAAAGAAGAAGTCGACGCCATCGGTGCGTTTCTTGATCCGGAGAAGGACAAGCTGTTTACGTACATTGGGCTGCGCACGCTCGCGGACCGGTATTTGGCGCGCGATTATGAGCGGCGGTTGTATGAATTGCCGCAGGAGCGGTTTTTGGTCATTGCCATGACGCTTATGGCGAATGAACCGCAAAAGCAGCGGCTTGCGCTCGTGAAGGAAGCGTATTGGGCGTTAAGCAACTTATACATGACCGTGGCGACGCCGACGCTTGCCAACGCTGGGAAGTCGTACGGCCAGCTCTCAAGCTGCTTTGTCGATACGGTCGATGACAGCTTGCAAGGAATTTATGACAGCAACACCGACATCGCCAATTTGTCGAAATCGGGCGGCGGCATCGGCGTCTATTTAGGCAAAATCCGTTCGCGCGGCAGCGACATTAAAGGATTCAAAGGGGTCTCTTCCGGCGTCATCCCGTGGATGAAGCAGTTGAACAATACAGCGGTGAGCGTCGATCAGCTGGGGCAGCGCAAAGGGGCCATTTCCGTCTATTTGGATGTATGGCATAAAGACATTTTTGCGTTTCTCGATGCGCGGCTCAACAACGGCGACGAACGGCTGCGGACGCATGATTTGTTCACCGGCGTGTGCATTCCGGACTTGTTCATGGAGCAAGTCGAACAGCGCGGCGACTGGTACTTGTTTGATCCGCATGAAGTGCGGAAGGTGATGGGGTTTAGCTTGGAAGATTTTTATGATGAGGAAAAAGGGAGCGGCAGCTTTCGGGAAAAATATTGGCAATGCGTCAACGAACCAAGACTGTCGAAAGAAAAAGTGCCGGCGATCGAAGTGATGAAAAGCATCATGCGCAGCCAGCTCGAGTCGGGGACGCCGTTTATGTTTTACCGCGATGAAGTGAACCGGCAAAATCCGAATCGCCATCTCGGGATGATCTACTGCAGCAACCTTTGCACGGAAATCGCGCAAAACCAAAGCCCGACAGTGACGAAGCGGCAATATGTGAAAGACGGGACGATCATCATTGAGAAAATCCCAGGCGATTTTGTCGTCTGCAACTTATCGTCGATCAACTTGGCGCGGGCGGTGACCGACGGCGTTTTGGCGCGGCTGATCCCGATTCAAATGCGGATGCTCGATAATGTCATTGATTTAAACAATATCCCTGTGCTGCAAGCCGGCCTGACGAACGAAAAATACCGCGCTGTCGGGCTTGGAACCTTTGGCTGGCATCATCTTTTGGCGTTAAAAGGCATTCGCTGGGAGTCGGACGAAGCGGTCCGCTATGCCGACGAGCTGTATGAAACGATCGCGTATTTGGCGATTCAAGCGAGCATGGAGCTCGCCAAAGAGAAAGGGAGCTACCCGGCGTTTCCAGGATCGGATTGGCAGACAGGCGCTTATTTTGAGCGGCGCGGCTACGAAAGCCACGGTGAATTGGATTGGGATCGGCTGAAGCAAGACGTGGCCCGCTATGGGATGCGAAACGGCTATGTGATGGCGGTGGCGCCGAACGCCTCGACGTCGATCATCGCCGGCAGTACAGCGAGCATTGACCCGATTTTCTTAAAAGTGTACGCCGAGGAAAAGAAAGATTATAAGATTCCCGTTACGGTGCCGGATTTAAACGAACAGACGACATGGTATTACAAATCGGCGTACCATATCGACCAGCGCTGGAGCATCAAGCAAAACGCCGCCCGCCAGCGCCATATCGACCAAGCCATCTCCTTTAACTTCTACGTCGTGAACACGATTAAGGCAAAAGAGCTGCTCGATTTGCATTTGACGGCGTGGAAGTCGGGGCTGAAAACGACGTATTACGTGCGTTCGACATCGGGGACGATCGACGAGTGCGATTCTTGCGCGAGCTGACGGTCTTCCCCCGGACGTTGCCGATTCCGGGGAAAGATTCACGCCGAAGCTTAGCTGAAAGGGAGGAATGGATCATGACAATCAGCTTAGTCAAACGGCCGATTATGGATCCAGAGGCGCCGAACCGTTCGACAGGCATTATCAACGGCCGCTGCTCGAATGTGTTGAACTGGGACGATATCGCCTACCCATGGGCGTATGCGAAATATAAGCGAATGCTCGCCAACTTTTGGACGCCATTTGAAATCAATATGGCCCAAGATGTGAAGCAGTTTCCGCAGCTGACCGCCCGCGAACAGGAGGCGTTTTTGAAAATCATCGGCCTGTTGGCGCTGCTTGACAGCATTCAAACCGATTACGCGGGACGTGTGGCGGATTACATTACCGATCCAAGCATCAATGCCTTGATGATCATGCTTGCCCAGCAGGAAGTCATTCACAACCATTCGTATTCGTACGTGCTCTCGAGCCTTGTGCCGAAAGCAAAGCAAGATGAAGTGTTCGACTTTTGGCGAAACGAACCGACGCTGCGCAAGCGGAACGATTTTGTGACGAACGGCTACAAGGCGTTTGCCGAAGAGCCGAATGTGGAGAACTTGCTGCGGTCGATCGTCTTTGACGTTATTTTAGAAGGATTGTTTTTCTACTCGGGGTTCGCCTTTTTCTACAACCTCGCGCGCCAGCAAAAAATGGTGGCGACGAGCACGATGATCAATTACATCAACCGTGACGAGCACATTCATGTTGATTTGTTTGCGAAAATTTTCAAAGAAGTGTTGAACGAATACCCGGAGTATCGGACGCCGGAGCTTGCCGATTTCGTCCGGAACACGTTTATGAAAGCGGCAGAGCTGGAAATCGAATGGGCCGGGGAAATCATCGGGAATGACATCGATGGCATCGACTTGGCTGATTTGGAAGCGTACATTAAGTTTTACGCCAACGTCCGCGCTCATCAGCTCGGTTTTGACCGCCCGTTTGACGGCTATCGGACGAACCCGCTCCGCTGGATTAAAGCGTATGAAGAAGTCGACCTCGGCAAATCAGACTTCTTCGAGCAAAAACCGCGCCAATATACGAAAGTGCAAGTGGACAACGGATTTGATGAGTTATAAATGAGAGAAGCCACGTTTGACAACGGTCAGCGTGGCTTTTTTGTCAGGCAAGGCCGTTCGCCTTTTGCTTGACTTGCCGTTTTTTGACCTACATTTCGCACCCTGAATAAAAATTCAAAGTAAGCCTGATTTTAACGAATAAAAATTAGTTATTTTACAATATTTGGAAAAACATTTATTTTTAGGCTCTTCACCACAAAGTGTACTTGACAAAGAAAGACGATTATGATAAAGAAAATCAAAACAGCATTTTTCCTTTTTATACCACACATCTCTTTGAGCAACATTGCTATCATGTTTGTCTTTAAAAGTCAAGTACATCTTTTGGTGATGAACCTATTTTTATGTGAATATTGAGGTTGTTTTTTGTATATTATGCAAAGATTGCGAAATATGAGTTTTGAACGAACAGCAGCGGGCGTTTTAGCAGGACAGATGATGCCAAGCAGTCTTGAAATGTGAGCGAACGATGTATCATTCAATGGGGATGGGACTTGGTGTTGCTGGCGCGCGAGCAGCCCACCTGATTCAAGGGTGAGCTGCTTCCGTTCAGAGCAGACATGGTTTGTGGCGATATCTCGTTTCCTGTTTACGGGAAATGACGACATTAAAGCAACTGTTCAAATGATATCTCCGAGCCACTTTTGGGCGTGCTGACGGCTGACGAGTTCGTCGAGCTGGCGGATTTTTTTCCACGCTAAGTCGTCGCTGATCGTTCGATAATGGTGGCGGCCGCCGGGCTCCTCGTCGGCTTCGTCGGCCCATTTGACGATGGCTTGGAGCGGCGTTCGTTTCCATTCTCCTTCTGGAAGGTAGGAATCGGTATGAAGCAAAATCGCCAAGGCAATTTCCTTAGCGTTTTGCGGATGTTCGCCAAGGCGGATCAGCAGCTTATGGGCGCGCTCGGCCCCTTTGATGGCGTGGATGTCGTTTTGCCGGTATTGTTCGTAGTCCCAACGGCCGTTTTTGTACCATGTGTAATGGCCGATATCATGAAGCAGTGCCGCTTTCGTCGCCAAGTCGACGTTCACTCCGTGGCGGAGGGCAAGGTGGTAGGCATGGTACGCCGCGGTGATGGCGTGGGCGAGGCCGGATCGTTTTAAATATTTTTGCGCAATCGGATGGGCAAAGACGTCGGTTAAGGTGACATATCTCATCGGCATCCCCTCCGTTTTTTGTATTTCTCATCATCATACCATGGCGTAAAGAGTCAGGCAATGAGAGAAAGTAGGTGGGAGCGGTTGCATGGGAAAAAATAAGCCGATCGTGCTAAAATAGCGCTCGGCTTATTGGATTTGTGCTTGGCAGGCAAGCCGTTTGGCTGGTTGATCCGTTTTTTCGCGCTCGCGCCGCGTTTTCGGAGCGAGAAGGTGGGCGCCAGCCAGAACAGTGACCATGCAACGGCCGCACGTTCCTTTTTTGCATTTGTGATCGAGCGGAACACCTTGTCCTAGGGCGGCGTCAAGAAGCGAAACGCCGGGGGCTGGCTGCACGGTGAACGTTTTCCCTTTTTGTTCGATTTGAATGACAGACGGCCGCACGGCGGACGGCCCATCGGGCTTAGGCGGCGCGGCAGAAATGGAGCGCTCCGATGGCCGGACGGCAGGCTTCAGTGAGCCGACCGTGAATGTTTTACCCATTTTTTTACACATCTCCTTTAAATTACATGGTTAGTTTGAAAATGAATCTCATTTACATCCGAATGAATGATTGGTATCATAATAGTAAAAGGAATTGCGAAAACGCCATCTTGGCTAGGGACAAGGGGGAGACACCATGGGCATTCCGATGAACGGACTGCGCGATATGAAAGCGATTTTGGCCAACGAGCGAAAAGTCGGCGGCGCGGTGGAAGCGGCGCTTCTCCGCCTCCGTTCCGGCGAAGAATATCGAAACGTCTGCATCGTTCATATCGATCAACTAGGCGCCCAATACTATTCGGTCGGTTTTGTGACCGAACAAGGGGAACGGCTCATCGTCAACGTTCATGACATCAGCGTCATCTCTGCGCCTGAACATAAAAAAATTCGTGAGCTGAACAACGCCGCTTATAAACGGGAAGCCATCCACAACAAGCGGCGCTATTTAAAACGCCTCTTTGAGATTTATGAAGGCAGTTATACCGTTCATTTTTGGCGGGAAGCGAAAATGATTATCGATGACATCGGTGTTGAGGCGCTCAGCCCCGAATTGTCGCTGCTCGTTTCGAACGTTCAAGGACAAACGGCCCGCACGGCTTGATGGCCAACTAGCAAGACGCCCAGCGGTTTGTAAATCCGCTGGGCGTTTCGATTGTTGCAAGCAGCGGATGTGGCTATTGAATCGCCTTCGGACGCTTTGGCCCATGTCTAGCCAGCCTCCCGCTAATGTGTCCCCTCTTTCCCTGAAAAGAGAAATTACGAGGCTCCGGCTGGATCTTCAAGCGTACAGATGGCGCTCGGCCGTTTGATGCGCGGCACAACCGATTCGTAGACACGGAACAAGTAGTTCATGTTTTCCGTATCTAAAAACGCGGTTTGCACATCGACGGCAACAGCGAGGTCGATGTTTTGCCGCCCTGTGTCAATGACGACCCCGCGTTTGCCTTTAATGACCGGAGTTTGGTAAATGCCGGCGGTCATCAGCTCGCGGATGTGCTCAATTTCAAGCACGTGCGTTCCTTCATGGACGCGGTGGATCAACGCATACAATTCCGGCGACAAGACGAGCGCGTATGGGCCGGTATGGCCGAGCTGAAGCAGCTTGTTGCGCGCTTCGACGACGTCAGTAAAGGCGTTGCCCGATTTCATCCAATCGCTGCGAATGTGGGCGACTTTTCCTTTGACGTTCATAATGCCCGGCACATCAAATTCAGTTGAACCATTGAAAATCAAATCGTCCTCAAGCAGCGCGCACTGCTGGGCGGCGTTGGCGGCGGCGGAAAAGTCGATCGGGCTGCCGAGCTGTTTTGCCTGCTCAATGTCGCGCCAGTACAAAATAAAGTCTTTATACAAAAGCGGGATCGTTAAATGCACGCGCCGCGTCGGCTCGGAAAGGCTCAGCTCTTTGCCGTGGAAGCTCATATCCCCATGCTCCGGGTTCATATAAATATCGTTGGCGACCGACTGGACGCCTTCGCCAAGCGGACCGTACAAATCGATAAACCTACGTCCGACGAGCTGGCGCCGCGCCGTTTCAATGACCAGTTCGTCAAGCTCGCCCCATTGGCTGCTTGTGAGCGGGGCTTCTGGATACAGCTTCGTTTTATCCATGTTTCCTCTCCTTTCTTATCCGTGTTTTAAGCTGCCGACTGTCAGCTGCCGTCTTGTTCCGATCGATGGGCGGACAGGCGCCGGGTCGGAAGGCGGGACGGCGTACTGCGCCAGTTTCAAATGGTCTTTTTGATGCTCTTTTTCGTCAGTCGGCACTGAAGCGTCGAAAGACAATGGCGCATCGAGCGCGCGGTTGAGCGTTTCGAGAGCGGCTTTCATCTGTTGGTAGTCCGCCGCGGTCATGTCGCGCAGTGCCGCAATCGCCGGTTCATGTTCCGTCCCTTTATAATGAAACAACGACAAATCGAGATGCTCCAAAAAGTTGTGCAAGCCGAATTTTTCTAGGCTGATGTCTTGCAACAAGCGCAAAAAGTCGCCGTTTTCCCGCGATAAGAATGCTTCGTCCGCCAATGCCTCCTCCAACTTTGGAAGCAAGGCGGTCAAACGGTCAAACCGGTGTTCCTCTTCTTCGTAAATATGATGCCAATACAGCCGTTCATGATCATCAGCCGCCTGTTCAATTGTCGGCTCTAAAATCGCTTGAAACTGGCTGAGCGCCTCTTTCGACCGACCGAGAATGGCGCTGACTTCCGCTAATGTGTCGTACAATGGACTCCCTCCCATGAAATCGTTGTTACCATTTTTTCCATATGAGTAGGATTGTAAACATATCTGGTCTCATTCATATCGCACGTAGACGATGCGTTGCAGACATCACTCGCGGACGGGTGATTTGGTGTTGATGGGAAAAAGACGCAATCAGTGCAGCAGCTAATGGAATGGCGTTTCAAATATGGAGACAACTGAGCTAGATCAGAATTCAAATGCGCAACAGCCCATTGCTGCGGATGAATGTTCGGTTTTCACCTAAAATTTTTGTTTTGAACGATATATCGGGGAGACAGCGGAATGAAGTGCCGAAAGTAAAAGGGATAGAGCATTATCTTTATTTGTCGAATATTTTTGTATTTACTGTCAAATGTTATTTTGATATATTCAAAGTGATGAAAGATATCGCAATCTAGGGGGGAGACAATGGATAAAGGGGTATCCAAGCGGGTTTTAGTCGCCAGCCTTGTTGGCAGTTCGATTGAGTGGTTTGACTATTTTCTGTATGGAACAGTCGCCGCGCTTGTATTCAACCAACTGTTTTTCCCAAGCGAGGACCCGACCGTCGGTTTGCTCTTATCCTACGCATCATTTGCCCTTTCCTTTTTTATCCGTCCGCTAGGCGGCATTGTGTTCAGCCATATCGGTGACAAAATCGGCCGTAAGAAGACGCTCGTGATGACCTTGAGTCTTATGGGGATTGCGACGGCCGGAATGGGGCTGTTGCCGACGTATGAAACGATCGGTATATGGGCGCCGGTGCTGCTCATTTTGCTTCGCCTCATTCAAGGGATTGGTCTTGGCGGTGAATGGGGAGGGGCGCTGCTATTGGCGGTGGAATACGCACCGAAAGAAAAGCGCGGACTGTTCGGCAGCATTCCACAAATGGGAGTGACGATCGGACTGCTTCTCGGGACGTTTGTTATGTCGCTTATGACGCTTATGCCGGATGAGACGTTTATGTCATGGGGATGGCGCATTCCTTTTCTGTTAAGCGCGCTGCTTGTCGTTTTTGGGTTATGGGTGCGCCATGGCATTGATGAAACGCCTTCGTTTAAGAAAGTAAAAGAAACTGGTCAAGTGGCGAAAGTGCCGATTGTGGAGACGCTGCGGACTCAATGGAAGGAAGTATTGATCGCCATTGGCGGCAAAGTTGTGGAAACTGCTCCGTTTTACATTTTCGGGACGTTTATCGTGTCGTATGCGACAACGAACTTAGGCTTTTCAAAAACAGCTGCCTTAAACGCTGTCACCATAGCGACTGCGGTGACGACGGTTCTGATTCCGCTGATGGGCAAGTGGTCAGACCGGTACGGCCGCAAGCCGCTTTACATTGCCGGGACTGTTGGGATGATGATCTATGCGTTTCCGTATTTTTGGCTCTTGCAACAAAAATCAGTCGCCTTGTTGATAATAGCGACCGTCATTGGTCTCGGCATTATTTGGGCGCCGATTACGGCTGTGCTCGGCACGATGTTCTCGGAAATTTTCCCGTCCAATGTTCGATACACAGGGATTTCGCTCGGCTACCAAATTGGCGCCGCACTAGCGGGAGGAACGGCGCCGCTCATCGCTACGGCACTGCTGGCGGCGTATAGGAACTCTTATGTGCCGGTGGCTTTATACATTGTGCTTGTCTCGCTTATTTCCCTAGTTGCGGTCTGGTCTGTGCGCGACCGCAAACATGAAGAACTTGATGAGCAAGACGGAATCGCGTAACGCGGTTCCGTTTTTTCAGCGTATTGAAGGAGGGGGATTATGCTTATTTTGTCAGAACAAGAAATTCAACGCATGTATACGATGAAGGATGCCATTTCCGATGTAAAAGAAATGTTGCGACAAAAACAAGCAGGGAAAGTGATCACCCCTGATCGCACGGTGCTTCCATTTCCGAATCATGATGCTTCGATTTTGTATATGCCATCCGCTGAGGAGGGGGCAGCAGTGGTGAAGGTGGTCAGCATTTTCCCCCATAACCCTGCAGCAGGAAGATCGACCACCCAGGGGATCATGGTGCTTACGGATGCGAAAACGGGGGAACATCGGATGGTTTGTAATGCCACGTATTTGACGAGACTGCGCACGGGGGCGTTATCCGCCATTGCAGCTGATTATTTGGCGACACAGGCGGCGTCGCGGCTAGCGGTGATCGGAACAGGGGCGATGGCCAAAGAACAAGTGGTTGGCATATTGGCAGTGAGAGCGATTGAACGTATATTTCTGTACAACCGAACGAGGAAAAAAGCAGAAGACTTGGCGGCGGGACTGCATCAACTGGTTCGGGAATGGACAGGGAAGGTATATGTGGTGGATGAGGCGGACGAAGCCGTTCGCCAGGCCGACATCGTGGTATGCAGCACGCGCTCGGAACAGCCGGTGTTTTCCAGTCAAATGTTGCGGCCAGGCATGCACATTAGCGCCATTGGCTCGTACTTGCCACATATGCGCGAGTTGGATGTGGAGACTATTGTCCAAGCGGACCGCATTGTCGTCGATACACTTGAGGGCGTCAGGCATGAGGCAGGAGAACTCATTCAGGCGGCTGAAAGTGGAAGATGGTCTTTTTCTCAAATTGATGCCGAAATCGGGGAACTCGTCACCGGAGAGAAAGCTGGGCGGCAACACGATCAGGAAATCACCTTATTTAAATCGGTCGGAGCGGCTTTCTATGATTTGGCTGTGGCGATTGGCGTCTATCAAAAAGCGAAGGAGCTCGGAGTAGGACAAGAAATAGAATTATAGGGGATGGGAATGAGGATATGCTGCTTTGTTTCTGCCATTTTGGCGAGAAACAGGAATCCATTTTCCGGACGGTTGCCCGTCCGGTTTTTTGTTCTTTTCCATCCGACGTCACCTTTTGGCCCAGTCCCGAATAAAACAGAATAAGGAACATTGCCCACTTGATATGCGACGCGATTCCAGCGATAATGGAAACGATGTGGAATGAATGCCGCCAAGCGGCATGGAATGAGCGAAGAAGGTGAGACAGAACGATGAAACGTGCGGAACATATTTATCAAAGACTCGTAGAGATTTGTGGGGAAAGAAACGTCCTGCGCGATGAGCCGATGAAAAACCATACATTAGTGCGGATCGGCGGCAAGGCTGATTTTCTCGTTTGGCCGGAAACGTACGAGCAAGTCATCGAGGTGCTGCGGCTGAAAGAGGAGTACGGCCTGCCGTTTACCCTTCTCGGCAACGGTTCGAACGTCATCATCCGCGATGGCGGGCTGCGCGGCATTGTCATGCAGCTGAAGCATTTGAACCGCATTTGGCGTGAAGGAAACAACGTGATCGCACAAAGCGGGGCGGATATTAAAGCGGTGTCGCGGTTCGCGCTCGAACAACACCTCACCGGGTTGGAGTTCGCCTGCGGCATTCCGGGGTCGGTCGGCGGGGCGATTATGATGAACGCCGGAGCGTACGGCGGGGAAGTGAAAGATGTGCTTGACCATGTCAAGGTGGCGACGCTCTCCGGTGAGTTGAAAACATTGACAAACGAGGAACTGGAGCTCGGTTATCGAACAAGCATCATCAGCCGGACGCATGATATTGTGCTTGAAGTCGTCTTTTCCCTGCAGCCGGGCGACTATGCACAAATCAAGGCGAAAATGGATGATTTAACATTTCAGCGCGAATCGAAACAGCCGCTTGAGTATCCGTCGGTCGGCAGCGTGTTTAAGCGGCCGCCGGGCTATTTCGCCGGCAAGCTCATTCAAGACAGCGGCCTTCAGGGAAAAGGATTCGGCGGTGCGGAAGTGTCGACGAAGCACGCCGGATTCATCATTAACAAAAACAATGCGACGGCTGCCGATTACATCGCGACGATCGACATGGTGCGCAAAACCGTAAAGGAGAAGTTCGGAGTTGATTTAGAGCTGGAAGTGAAAATTATCGGTGAGGAATGATGACTGATCCGAATCCGGTTTGCGGGTTCGGATTTTTCTCATTTCGCCGAGAGGAAAAATGAAACAAACCGCCAATAGGTAAGAAAAGGGATTATCCGTGCCCGACGGCGCGTTTGCCAACAGCGTCGGCTGCGGTTTTGACGCCCATATCGCCCGCATGGCCAACCGTTCGGCATGGAAAGGGCGGTTCAATCGTGTTGGGCTTGGCTCGCTTATTTACGTGCTTTATTTAGTGATAGAGCTATTCCGCTATCGACCCGTCGATCTTGACATTTGCATTGACGGGCGAAACTATTCATTTCAGCAAGCTTGGATGGCGACTGTGTCCAATCATCCGTACTACGGCGGAGGTATGCGCATCGCCCCGTCCGCCCGGGGTGATGACGGCTTGCTTCATGTGACGGTCGTCGGGCCGATGCCTCGTTGGAAAATTCTTGCGCTGTTTTTAACAACCCATACGCCGTAAGTCCCCCACCTCTAAGCGAAGCGTAGGTGGGGGATACACGGCGTTCTTTTTTTACTTTTGATCAAAAAAAAGAAAAAAATGGGTAAATCAATGAAAAAGAGGCTCTTCACCAAAAGTTGTACTTGATTTTTTCTGAACATACCCTATTTACGCTTGTGAGGGAAAATCAACAAATCAGTGATTTTTGCACATCTTTGTTCAGGAAACTGTATTGCTTGTCAAGTACATGTTGTGGTGAAGAGCCGAAAAAGAATATATATTTTCGAAAATAAATACTTTACATTAGTAAGTAAGGAGGTGAAAATATGTACCGAACCGTAAAAACAAGCTTTTCTGCGAACAAAGAAACTATAGAGAAATTATTCCACATCCGACGGATTTGTGGGGTGATTTGGAATGATTGTGTGCAATTAGCCCGTTATTATTATCGTTTAGGGAATCATTGGATCACCCAAACCGAATTACAAAAAGAGCTAAAAGGCAAATACCCTATTCACAGTCAAACCATCCAAGCCGTCGCTCATAAATTTTTGCAAGCAAGGGATTCTGCCAAAGAAGCAAGAAAAAGTGATAAAAACATCCGTTTCCCTTACAAAATGAAGAAAACCTTCAACCCAAAATGGGTCGATCAAGCTTTTTCGATAGAAAAAAACACCCTTTACTTAAGTCTCGGCAACACGAAAGGACCGGATGGAAAGCGCCTTCCTAAATTAAAAATAAAACTCCACCATGTTCCGGAAGGGGAAGTCAAAGAAGTCGAACTCGTCTATGACCGAGGACTCAAGTTTTGTTTGTCTTATGAGGACGGAAAACAAGCATCTTCTTCTACTGGAACCAACATCGCCGCTGTTGACCAAGGAGAGATTCACGCCATCAGTGCCGTCAGTGAAAACGGAAGCAGCATCATCATCACCGGAAGAAAAATGCGTTCCATTCATCGATTGAGAAATAAAAAATTGGCAGAACTGCAAAAACTGATGTCCCGCTGCAAAAAAGGATCAAGGAAATGGAAAACATATAACCGTGCGAAGCAATATATTTTATCGAAAAGCGAAGCACAACTGAAAGACTGTTTGCATAAAACGACGAAAGAATTTGTGGACTGGTGTTTGGAGCAACAAATCAAACATGTCGTTGTTGGTGATGTCGAAGGAGTACAGCGCAATACCAAAAAGAAACGAAATAAAAATACGAATCAGAAATTGTCCAACTGGAGTTTTGGCAAACTCTATGACTATTTGAAATACAAATTAGAAGCCAAAGGCATTACCATTGAAAAGGTGGATGAATCTTACACGTCACAAACATGCCCTGTTTGTGGAAAACGAAACAAAGTGAAAAATCGCAATTATCGTTGTGCTTGCGGTTACGAGCAGCATCGCGACATTCACGGCGCAAGCAATATCTTAACAAAATATTTATACGGGAAAATGATCCCGATTTCCATTCAACCGCCAACGTATCTACGGATCACGTAAGTGAGAAGTAGTAGATGGGTCGGACCGCCCCTATGGGAGGAGAAATCCGTTCGCACCATAGTTGCTTACGGTGGGAGGCAAGATGTCGGGAGATATCTGCCGTTATGACCACTAGGGATTGAGTTCCCTGTCTAAAACTAATCAAGAAGATGGTGTTGCGCGTTGCGGACACCAAGAAACGTTGTTTCGCTTCTTCTTGGTTGGTTTTCGACAAGAAACCCCCACTTCGACGCCTACAGGCGTAAGTGGGGGAGGTTCATCCGTATTTTGGGGCGGGCATGTACGAATGAAAGAAGTTTCCGTGTTTGCCGGGCGGAACGTGCACATTCGCCCCGCCGCTCCCGTCCCCGTTCACGCTGATGGAGAGGAAGTGGGGGTGGGAGAGGTGTCGGCTTGGATTGAGGCTAAAAGGATGCGAGTCATTGGCGCGGAACTCGGTGAATGATGAGGGCGTATGTGAAAAGAGAAAGGGGGAGTGAGGAGACAAGTGGTGGGGAAGCGGATGGTCATGTTTGATGTCGTATTCTATGTGGTGTTTCCGATCGTGCTCTGGCATGCATTGCGCAGCCCGGTTGGGGAGTACGGGGCGATGTTGATTTGTACCGTGCCGGGAGCGGTTTATACCGTTTATCGCTATTGGCGTATTCGCAAAGTGCAATGGTTCGGCACGTTTTTGATTGTTAATCTGGCCGTTAGTACGCTGTTGAACATATTCGCTGGCTCTGCGTTGCAGATGTTATGGAATGACGTCTGGTACTCGATTGTTTTGTCTGTCTTTTTTTTGGTGACGGTCGTTGTCAAGCGCCCGTTGTTGCTTTATTTTTCTCTTGATTTTGTGGAAATGCAGGGGGCTCCGCGCTCGGTCATGAAAAGACGGTTTTTGGAACGTGATGTCTTTTCACTTTTTCAATGGATCACTGTTGGTTTTGCTTTGCGCGACGGGCTGTTGGCGGCGATTAAGGCGTACTTGATCGTTCGCTACGACGTCGAAGCGTTTGACCGTGCGATTGTCATTCGCGAAGGCATTGGTTGGGGGATCACGATTCTCTGTATGTTGGGGTTTGTCCGTATTTCGAAAATCATCTCGGAGCGGGAGACCGCTGTCTCGTCTTCCGCCGGTGCGCTATTTTTCGACTGTGAGAGCGAAAAATCAGGCGAAAGAAACAGAAAAATAGGAAAGAAAGGGAAATGGTGAGAGTTCCTTCACGGTTTGGCAGTCAACCGCTTGTTTGCTATAATGGAAACAAGTTTGACAAAGACGATATCCGAGGCGGCTCCTGCCAATTTGTTTGGTGGGAGTTTGTTTTTGCGATGAGCGCCCGGCAGAGGAAAACGGGATGGCCAATGCCATGCCGAGCGAAAACGAAAGGAGCAAACCGGTTATGACGGAGCGGGTGGATGATATTGTTGAGGTTTGTTTATTAGCGGGAAAATTGATGCTTGAAAGCGGCGGAGAGACGTATCGGGTGGAAGATACAATGACGCGCATCGCTGCTTCGTTTGGCATGCCGCGCTCCCATGGTTATGTCACACCAACGGCCATTATTTTTTCTATTGAAGGGACAGACTCAACCAGATTGATCCGCATTTCCGAGCGTTCGACTGATTTAGCGAAAGTGGCGGTCGTGAACGATATTTCCCGGCGCATCAGCCGCGGTGAATTGACGCTTGAAAAGGCGCGAAAGGAGCTCGAGGATATCGGGCGCGCCCCGATGGGTTATCCTCTTTGGCAGCAAACCGCCGCCGCAGCGTTAGCGAGTGCTTGTTTTGCGTCATTGATTGGAGGGATGGTTCACTTTTTCCCATCGCTTTTTTCCGGAGGGGTGGCATTTTGGTGTTTTGAGATGGTGCATCGGTTTGTGAAAATCCGGTTTTTCGCGGAATTTTTTGCTGCTTTTGTTGCAGGAGGTCTCGTATTGTTAATGGTACAGGCCGGATTTGGAGGGGATATCGGGAAAATGATCATCGGCTCTGTGCTGCCACTTGTTCCAGGGTTGGCCATTACGAACGCGGTGCGTGACTTAATGGCCGGCCATCTCATCGCCGGGTTGTCTCGCGGGGCCGAAGCGTTTTTGACGGCGTTTGCGATTGGCACCGGCATCGCCTTTGTTTTATCCATTCGATGATGTGATGGGAGTATAGATCATGGTCGTTATGCAGCTGCTACTTAGCTTTTTTGCGTCGATGTTGTTTGGCATCATTTTTAATATTCCGCCGCAGCTATTGCTGCATAGCGGATTTGTTGGGATGAGCGGATGGACGGTCTATATGTTGACCGTACGTTCGGGCGTAGACAGTGTGATTGCAACGTTTATGGCTGCGTTTTTCGTTGCCTTTTTAAGCAATGCGTTTGCCCGGCGCTATCGAGCGCCGGCGACCATTTTTATCGTTCCCGGCATTCTTCCGCTCGTGCCAGGTGGGACGGCATTTGAAGCGATGCGTCATGTCGTCATGAACGACTACAATGCAGCGATTCCGTTGGCGGCAAAAGCGTTCATGATTTCTGGGGCGATTGCGATGGGGCTCATTTTTTCTGAGGTCGTCAACCAGCTGGTAAAGCGCCGCCCGTAATGGCACGTGTCTGTTTTTTCCAATCATTTGCCTATCGTTGTATTTGTTTGTCTGAATATTATAATGAATATAACGATGTTTTTTCTATCGATTTTGAAACAGCGGGGGAGAGCGGAATGAAAGACATTATCGAGCAGATGAAAGCGGAGCTATGGGAGGTTTTCGATCACCTTCACCGCCATCCAGAAATCAGCTGGGAAGAGTGGCAAACGACTGAATTTCTCCGCCGAGAGTTGGAGCGCGAAGGATATCGGGTGCGGACGTTTGCCGATTGCCCGGGTGTGGTGGCGGAAATCGGCGCCGGGCCGTTTACGGTTGGGGTGCGCAGCGATATGGATGCGCTTTGGCAAGAAGTGAACGGCGTTTGGCAGCCGAACCATGCGTGCGGGCATGATGCCCACATGACGATCGTGCTCGGGGTGGCGAAGCTGCTTCGCCGCATCGGCTATGAGCCGCCGGGGACGCTCCGGTTTTTGTTCCAGCCGGCCGAGGAGAAAGGAACAGGGGCGTTAAAGCTGATCGAAAAAGGAGCGGTCGACGGCGTGTCGTTTTTATACGGCGTTCACCTGCGGCCGATTCAAGAAGTGAAAGGCGGATATGCGGCGCCGGCGATCATCCATGGGGCGGCGCAATGCATCGAAGGGCGGATCCGCGGTGTGGCGGCGCACGCGGCGCGGCCGCATTTAGGCGTCAATGTCATTGAAGTCGGCAGCGCCATTGTGCAAGAGCTCGGCAAAATTCATGTCGATCCCCAAGTGCCAGCGTCGATCAAAATGACGAAGTTTCATGCCGGTGAAAAAGATGCGAACACGATCCCGGACTACGCGGAATTCGCCCTTGATTTGCGGGCGCAAACGAACGAGGCGATGGAGCGGCTCGTTGAAGGGCTGCGCCATGTGATCAACGGGGTCGCTGCCATTTATGGGGCGGAGATTGAACTAGTGGAACGGACGCGCATCGTCGCCGCTCATCCTGATCCAGATGCGGTGCGGCTGATGGAGGAGGCGATTATCGCGGCCTTGGGGACGGAAAAATGCGTTCCGCCGGTTGTGACATCGGGAGGAGAGGATTTCCATTTTTATTCCTTTCAAAAACCGGAGCTGAAGACAACGATGCTCGGGTTAGGCTGTGACTTGCGTCCGGGGCTCCATCACCCGAACATGACGTTCCGGCGCGATGATTTGCTTTCCGGTGTGGAAATTTTGGCGCGAACGGTCATCAATACGTTTGCGCTGCAGGGGGAGAACGAGCGTGTCTCTGTCACTGCAAATCCTTGAGACGATCGAACAGTTGAAAGAGATGGCCAAGCTTGAGGAGGAGATTTGGAAAACAGCGCCGGTTCCGCTCCATCAAACGTTGACGGCGGCAAAAAACGGCGGCATTGTGATCGGCGCGTATATGGACGGGAAACTCGTCGGCTTTGTGTATAGCTTCCCTGGGTTTCGAAACGGGGAAGTGTATCTTTGTTCCCATATGATGGGGATTGATGCTTCCTTTCGCGACCGAGGAATCGGCTGCCGTCTGAAAAGGAAGCAGGCGGAAGAAGCGCGGCGGCGCGGCTACCGAGTCATCCGCTGGACGTATGATCCGCTGCAAAGCCGCAACGGCTATTTGAACTTGGCGAAGCTTGGGGCTGTTGGCGTCGAGTATGTGGAAAACTGCTACGGCGAAATGAATGACGCGTTGAACGGTCAACTGCCGTCTGACCGCTTCATCGTCGAATGGCGGCTTGATGAGCGAGTGACTGGGGAACGGAATTTGGTTGAAGCAGATCTTCTCAAGGCCAGAAGGTTGACGGTGCTCGAGGCAGGGCAAAGGGCTGACGGCCTATTGCAGCCGGTGCCGAGAGACATCGATGGAACAGCGGCGCCGTTGCTGTTGACAGCCATCCCGCTTGACTTTCCGCAGCTGAAAGAGCAGGATTTCGCGCTGGCGCTTGAGTGGCGGCTGGCGACGCGCGCCTTGTTTCAGCGGCTGCTTGCGGAAGGATGGATTGCCGCCGGCGCTTGGCGCTGCCTGGAGGAAGGAGTGCTTTATTACATATGGAAGCGGCGGAGTGAACGATGGCAGCAGAAAGGGGAAGAAGAATGACGATCAACATCGAGTACGTCATATTGCGCCATTTGCAAATGGAGTTGAAGGCGCCGTTTACGACGAGCTTCGGCACGTTTCAAAGGAAAGAGTTGATTTTAGTGGAAGTTGTCGATCGCGACGGCGTTTCCGGCTGGGGTGAATCGGTCGCATTTTCCGCCCCGTGGTACAGCGAGGAAACGGTGAAAACGAACTGGCATATGCTCGAGGATTTCCTTGTGCCGCTTGCGTTGGCTGAGCCGATCCACCACCCGGAGGAGCTGTCAAAGCGCTTTGCCGCCATCCGCCAAAACAACATGGCGAAAGCGGCGCTTGAGGGGGCGGTATGGGATTTGTACACCAAGCGGCTCGGCGTTCCGCTTTCTCAAGCTCTCGGAGGAACGAAAAAGGACATTGAAGTCGGCGTCAGCATCGGCATCCAGCCGACGGTTGCCGATCTGCTTCAGGTGATGGAACGGTATGTGGCGCAAGGGTACCGGCGGATCAAGGTGAAAATCAAGCCGGGATGGGACGTTGATGTCATCCGCGACGTGCGGCGCGCGTTTCCTGACGTGCCGCTTATGGCCGATGCCAATTCAGCGTATACGCTTGCCGATGCGGATCGGCTGAAAGCGCTCGATGAATTCGGGTTGCTGATGATCGAGCAGCCGCTCGCCGCTGACGATCTTGTCGATCACGCTCGGCTGCAGCCGCTCCTTCAGACGCCGGTTTGCCTTGATGAAAGCATTCGTTCCTATGACGATGCGCGCAAGGCGCTTGACCTTGGCAGCTGCCGCATCATCAACATCAAAATCGGGCGCGTTGGCGGGCTTGGCGAGGCGAAGCGCATCCACGATCTTTGCGCTGAGCGCGGTGCGCCGGTCTGGTGCGGGGGGATGCTGGAGGCAGGCGTCGGGCGCGCCCACAACATCGCGATCACGACGTTGGAAAACTTCACCCTTCCCGGCGACACTGCCGCGTCGTCGCATTATTGGGAGCGGGATATCATCACGCCGGAAGTTGAGGTGCACGGCGGCTTGATCCGCGTGCCGGACGCCCCGGGCATCGGCTATGACGTCGACCGCCGCCAAGTGGAGCGGTATACGCAGTTTGCGAAGGTGTTTCACCGTACGGCGACGGCATAAAGGATGATAAAGGGAGAAAGAAAAAATGATGATCAGACCGATTGAAGTTCGCGATGCGGAACATTTCTTGGAGTTGTGCAAAAAAATTGATGAATCTGGTTTTATGTTATTTGAGCCTGGCGAACGGCAAACAACGGTTGAACAACAAAGCAAATCGATTGAAAGAATGTTGTCTGAGCCGAATAAAATGATCTTTGTTGCTGAAACGGAAAACAAGCTTGTCGGGTTCCTTGCTGTCATAGGAGGTGATGTAAAACGAAATCGACATTCTGCCAATGTTGTTTTGGGAGTTCTTGAAGACTATCAAGGACAGGGCATTGCCACTAAACTATTCAACAAAGCGTTTGAGTGGGCAAAGAAAGTTGGAATTTTGAGATTAGGACTTACGGTCATGAAAGGGAACGATAAGGCGTTTAACTTATATAGGAAGATGGGGTTCGTATTAGAAGGCGAGAGGGTTCAATCGTTAAGAGTGAATGGGGAATTTGTAAATGAATATTACCTATACAAACTGTTATAATGCTAATTGGGGCTGGCCCAAACGCAAGTGTAAATTATCATTTTATTTCAGCACAAAACGCCCTTTTTTTTTGCACATTCTTTCAGAAAGCCCTCTCCCCTTTTCTGAAGGAATGTGCTAATTTTTTTGTGAATTGTTTCGGACGAAGATTTCCATTCGTTTCAAGGAGAGGGGGAGGAAGTGTGATCCAGTTTCACGACTTTGGCATTGACATTCAAACGTATACGGATCGTGGGAAAGGGAACGATGATTTTCCCGACGTGAACCAATGCCCCCACTGTCCATCCCGCCGCCCCTTGCATCGTCACGGATACGACCAACGCTATGCGTTGACGGCAGAGGGGGAGTATCGCCTTTGGATCGCACGATATCGCTGTCAAGAGTGCCGTAAAACCGTGAGTGTGCTGCCTTCTTTTCTCCTCCCGTATGTTCAATATACACGGCCGGTCATCTGGCAAGCGGTCAAAACGTGGCTCGAAACGCCAAGGCGAGGAGCGAAGACCAAACAGGTTGTTTTTCCCACCAAGGAGGTCATCTTGTTTTATGTCCGACGATTTTTACGGAATCTTTCCCGCTTGCATCACGCGGCGGTGAGAAGGTGAGGGATCATCGGCCCTGTGGGGAACGCAAGAACAGAACGGGCGGTTTGGTGGATGCAGACCTTGGAGGGACGGGAGGTTGGCTCGATCATCCAAGACCTGTGGACAAACGAGAGGTGGCATCCGTTTGCGGATCAAATTGCTTCCTGATTTTCTACTTAACACCAAAAACGGAGATGG